>JAZRME010000287.1:0-2728 GCA_045647325.1 Acutalibacteraceae bacterium
CATTTGTCAATACTTTTTTTAAAAATTTTTTAATTTTTTTTATTTTTTTCACGAGTCACCGAAGTGACTCGTGAAAATTCAGATTTCAAACAATTCTTTTGCGTTTTTGCAGGTGATATCAAGCACCTGTTGAGCTGTTAATCCTTTTATCGAGCCGATAGTTTCAGCAATAAAGGGTATAAGTGAAGAGTTGTTTCTTTCGCCTCTGTGAGGCACGGGAGCCATATAAGGGCAGTCTGTCTCAATCAACAGCCGTTCTTCAGGCACAGACGCTGCAACGCTGACAGGCTTTTTAGCGTTTTTAAAGGTAACAGCGCCACCGAGGCCGATATACATACCGAGCTTCACAATCTCATTCGCCATTTCAGCGCTGCCCGAAAAACAATGAACAACACCTTTAGGGCGATATTTTTTTAAAAGCGCCATAGTGTCTTCGTGAGCTTCTCTGTCGTGAATTATTACGGGCATATCTTTTTCTTTAGCGAGTTTTAACTGCTCTTCAAAAATATGTTTCTGAATATCTCTTGGCGAAAAGTCATAGTGATAATCAAGACCGATTTCACCGACAGCAACACACTTTTTGTCACTCAGTATATCGCCTATGAGTAAAATATCGTTTTTGCCTGCTGTTTCAGCTTCGTGAGGGTGAATACCTGCTGCGGCATATATATTGCCGTATTTTGTTGCAAGATTCAATGATTTAATGCTTGAATTAAGATCACTGCCGCAATTGACAATGCCGACAACACCTGAATCAAAAACTTCTTTTAAAAGTTCGTCACGGTCCGGTGAAAATTTATCATCGTCATAGTGGGCGTGAGAATCAAATATATTATTCATCAGCTTAACTGTGTACCTGCAGGAAGACCTTCAACAAAGGCAACCTTAACATCGTCGTCTGAAACATCACCTGCGAGAATCATACCGTGGCTTTCAACACCGCAAAGTGTTCTTGGCGCAAGGTTGGCTACAACTACAACGTGTTTGCCTATAAGGTCTTCAGGTTTATACCATTTAGCAATACCTGAAGCTACGGTTCTGGGTTCTTTTGTGCCGTCATCAAGGGTGAGTTCAAGAAGTTTTTTTGCTTTTTTAATGGGTTTGCAGTCAATAACTTTACAAACTCTGAGTTCAACCTTTGCAAAGTCATCATACTGAATTTCAGCAAGACCGACGATTTCTTTGGTTTCTTCTTCTTTTTCTTCCTCAATTGCAGGAAGTGAAGCTTCAATTTCTGCAAGTGTTTTTTCAACATCAAGGCGAGAGAAAAGGGGAGTAGCAACACCCACTTTTGTTCCTGCTTCAATTGCACCGAATTCATTCAATGACTCAAGAGAACAGATATCTGTGCCGATTTGCTCAAGAATTTTATCACCGGTGTCAGGCATAAATGATTTAAGAAGTACGGCAACAAAACGGATGCTTTCAAGAAGATTGTAAAGAACTGTGCCGAGTCTTTCTTTTTTATCTTCATCTTTTGCAAGTGCCCAGGGCATAGTTTCGTCAATATATTTGTTGCAACGCTTTGCAAGGTCAAAAATCTCTGAAAGAGCGTCTGACACCTTATATGTGTCAAGAAGCGCAGTTACCTTTGAGAGTGTGCCGAGAGCCATTTCTCTGAGCTCATTATCAAGCTCTTCACAAGCTGTGGGAGCCTGAATAACACCGTCAAAATATTTGTTGTTCATAGCAACTGTGCGGTTAACAAGGTTGCCTAAAGTGTTGGCAAGGTCAGAGTTAAAACGCTCGATGATAGTTTCGTAAGTAATTGTGCCGTCCTGAGCGTGAGGCATTTCTGAAAGAAGATAATATCTGACAGCGTCAACACCGAATCTGTCACAAAGGTCATCAGCGTAAATAACATTACCGCGTGATTTACTCATTTTATCGTTGCCTGAAAGAAGCCAGGGATGACCGAAAACCTGTTTGGGCAGGGGCTCACCGAGAGCCATAAGCATAATCGGCCAATAAATAGTATGGAAACGAAGAATATCTTTACCGATAATGTGAACATCTGCAGGCCAGTATTTGTTATACATTTCTGAATTTTCTTCACCGTTGAAGCCGAGACCTGTGATGTAGTTGAGAAGTGCGTCAACCCAAACATAGATAACATGCTTTTCGTCACCGGGGAAGGGGATGCCCCATTTGAAGGTGGAACGAGAAATGCAAAGGTCCTGAAGGCCGGGTTTGATGAAGTTGTTTATCATTTCCTTCTTGCGGCTTTCGGGGTAAATAAAGTTGGGGTTTGATTCAATATATTCTTCAAGCTGCTTCTGGTATTTGCTCATCTTGAAGAAATAGGCCTCTTCCTTAGCGGGCTTAACCTCACGGCCGCAGTCGGGGCATTTGCCGTCAACAAGCTGTGACTCGGTCCAGAAGGATTCGCAGGGGGTGCAGTAAAGACCCTCGTACTCACTCTTGTAAACGTCGCCCTTGTCCATCAGCTTTTTGAAAAGCTTCTGAACAGCCTCTTCGTGCTCCTTGTCGGTGGTGCGGATGAATTTATCATAAGTGGTGTTAAGACAGTCGCAGATAGCATTGATTTCACCTGCAACGCCGTCAACATATTCCTTGGGAGAAATGCCTGCGGCGGCAGCGTATTCTTCAATTTTCTGACCGTGCTCGTCAGTGCCTGTCTGGAAAAACACGTCATAGCCCTGCATTCTCTTGAATCTTGCAAGAGCGTCGGCAAGAACGATTTCGTAGCTGTTGCCGATATGAGGCT
>JAZRME010000288.1:0-6783 GCA_045647325.1 Acutalibacteraceae bacterium
AAATGCACTTTGTTATTGTAGTAGCTGAGGGTATCGGCGGTGTTGAAGAGCTTGCAAAACGAATTGAAGCTGAAACAGGCGTTGAGTCTCGTGCTACAATTCTCGGTCATGTTCAGAGAGGTGGTTCACCTTCAGTTAAAGACAGAGTTGTAGGTAGTAAAATGGGTTACCATGCTGTTCAGCTCTTGCTTCAGGGTGTAGGCAACAGAGTGGTTGCTATGCAGAAAGAAGAAATAGTTGACTTTGATATTTTTGAAGCTCTCAATATGAAAAAGAGCATCGATCTTGAAGTTTACAAAATTGCTCACGAGATTTCAATTTAAATTTTAATAAGGATAATATTATGTTAAAAGACGAATTTCTTGAACTTCGCCGCCGCATAATAGCAAAAGACTTTCAGAGAATGAATGATAAGCAGCAAGAGGCTATTTTTACAACAGAAGGCCCCTTGCTGCTTCTTGCTGGTGCAGGTAGTGGAAAAACTACGGTTCTTGTTAACCGTATTGCTAATTTAATTAAATATGGTCAGGCTTATTATTCTTCTTTTAGTGAGTTTGAGCCGACAGAGACTGATGTTGATTTAATGAAATCATATCTTGAAGATGATTCTGTTGATCTTTTTGATGTGTATGATTTGTTGAGCGTCAAAGCCGCAAAGCCGTGGGAAATTCTTGCAATTACATTTACTAACAAAGCGGCTAATGAGCTTAAAGAGCGACTTGCCAGAATGCTTGGTGACAGCGCAATTGATATTTGGGCCAGTACCTTCCATTCCACTTGCGCTAAAATTTTAAGGCGTTATGGTGAATGTATCGGTTATACAAATCATTTTACCATCTATGATACTGATGATTCCAAGCGTGTTATGAAACAGGTTCAGCGTCTTTTGGGTATTGATGATAAAATGCTTTCACATAAAGTTATTTTAAAAGAAATCAGTAACGCTAAAGACCAATTGATATCACCGTCAGAATATCTTGCTCAGGCCGGTAATGATTTCAGACTTAAAAAGATAGGCGAAGCGTATAAACTCTATCAGAAGCAACTTAAATCAGCCGATGCTATGGATTTTGATGATATGATTTATAATACTGTTGTATTACTTGAGTCAAATGACGATGCAAGAAAATATTATCAGAATAAATTCAAGTATGTTATGGTTGATGAGTATCAGGATACCAACCATGCTCAATACAGATTAACTTCTCTTCTTGCTGATAAATATAAAAATATATGTGTTGTTGGTGATGATGATCAGAGTATTTATCGCTTCAGAGGAGCAACCATTGAAAATATACTTAGCTTTGAAGAACAATATAATAACGCTAAAGTAATCAGATTGGAACAGAATTATCGTTCTACTCAGAATATACTTGACGCTGCAAATGCTGTAATTTCAAACAATACACAAAGAAAAGGTAAGGAACTCTGGACTTCCAACGGCAAAGGTGAGTTGATAACTGTCAACACTGCTTATGATGAAAATGATGAAGCAAGATATATTGCTGATACAATTTCATCAGGAGTTGCTGAAAATCGCTCATGGAATGATTTTGCAGTTCTTTACAGAATGAATGCACAATCAAACAATATTGAAAATGCATTTATCAGAGCAGGTGTACCGTATCGTATTATCGGTGGTCTGCGCTTCTATGAAAGAAAAGAAATCAAAGATGCTCTTGCGTATCTTACTGTTGTAAATAATGTAAATGATGATGTAAGACTTCGCAGAATTATAAATGAACCCAAAAGGGGAATAGGTGACACTACTCTCAACCATGCTGCCGAAATTGCTGCCGGTCTCGGAACAAGTATTTTTGAAGTTATTTCAAACGCTGACAGCTATCCGGCATTGAGCCGTGCTTCAAAAAAACTTATTGAGTTCACTTCATTTATAAATGAAATAAGAAGTCAGGTAAATGAGCTTGAACTTGATCAACTTCTTGAGCTTATATTAAAAAAGAGCGGCTATTACACTTCTTTAGAAGCCGATAAAGATACTTGCGAAGATCGAAAAGAAAACTTAGCGGAGTTAAAAAACAACTTGCTCAGATATTCACAGGATGTTCCTGAAGGCGATCTTAACGGTTTCCTTGAAGAAATAGCACTTATGACTGATATTGATAATTACAATGAGTCCAATGAAACTGTTACAATGATGACTCTTCATTCGGCAAAAGGACTTGAGTTTCCTGTTGTTTTTATTCCCGGTATGGAAGAGGGAATTTTTCCGGGGCTTCAGTCTATTTATAATCCCGGAGATATAGAAGAAGAGCGTCGTCTTGCGTATGTCGGTATCACAAGAGCTAAACAAAAGCTTTATATCACAAATGCAAGAACCAGGTTGCTTTTTGGTTCAACATCAAGAAATACTCCGTCAAGATTTTTAAAAGAAATTCCTGATTATTTAACTGAACAGACAGGTGCAACTTCACTGACCTCAGGTGCATCGACTTCAATAAACAGTAAATGGAATAACTTTGATGATACCTATGGTGATAGCTACAATCGCAATTCATCAGCTAAAAAGACATATTCACAGCAAAGTTCTGCAGCCAGACCTAACAAACCTGTTTGCACAGAAACATATAATATTGGTGATACAGTTAAACACAGAGTCTTCGGAACAGGTGTTGTATTATCAGTTACTGCTGTTGCGAATGATAATTTGCTGGAAATTGCTTTTGATAAAGCCGGTACCAAAAAGCTTATGGCAAACTTTGCGAAGCTTACCAAAGGTTGATTGAACTTGACACATTAATTAATTTGCTATATTATAAATAAAAAACAGGAGGGTTACTATGTTTAAAAAGTTACTTGCTTTATTTATGGTGTGCGTTTTATTCGTTGTAAGTTTTAGTTTCAGTGGTTCAGCAACTGATTTGCCCGATTATTCAATGACTGATGCTCAATGGGCTGAATATTGGGAAGAGAATAAAGATAATTTTTCTCAGATGCAGCTTTATGTCGGAGCTGATGAAACTGAACTGAATTTTTGTTGGCACAGTGAACGAACAGGTGAAAAACCTGTAGTCAGAATCGGCATCAGCGAAGATATGACTGTTTATTCTGAATTTACCGGTACTTATAAAAAACACGGTGATGATTGGCAGGCTAACTATGTTACTGCAACCGGATTTGAAGACAACAGCGTTTATTATTATTCTTATTCAGCCGGAAACGGTGAATTTTCAAAACCTGAAGTTTACAGAACTTTCAGTTCTGACAGCTTTAAAGCTCTTTATATAAGTGATATACAGGGTGGTCTGAATGATGATGGCTACGCAAATGTAAACGCTTCAAACTGGAACAAGGTTCTTACCACAGCGCTCGATAAAGATAATGATATTTCATTTATTCTCAACTGTGGCGATATGACCAATTCAGGTGAAAGCAATCTTGAATGGGCTGCTACCATGGCTCCGAAACCCTTAAGAAATATTCCTACAACAGCCACCTATGGTAATCACGACAGAAAAGGTGACACATATAAATACTTTGTAAACGTACCCAACGCAAACAAAGCTATTTCAACTTCACCGGGTGGTGATGAGTATTATTTCAGACGCGGTGATGTGTTGTTCATCAATCTCTGTTCTACTAACTATAATGTGTTTAATGAATATACTTTCGTTGAAAGAGCAATCAAAGAGAATCAGGACGCAAAATGGCGTGTAGTAATGTTCCATCACGATGTTTACGGACCGGGACATCATTCAGGTGATGATGATACAAAGCTTCTTTCCGGTATTTACTCTGCAATTTGCGATGAGTTTGACATTGATGTATGTCTTACAGGCCATGAACATTACTATGGTCGCTCATACTTTATGTATGATGATAAAGTTGTAGATATGGACTATTCTCAGAATAAAGCTGTTGATCCTGAAGGTACTATTTATTTCACAGCTTCAAGCGCAGGCGGTCGAAACAGATTATATGATGAACCTTTTGATTATGAATGGCTTTGCTTTGAGTATATGTCAGAAGAGCTTACTTACAGTACTATTGAATTTACAGACACAACATTCACTCTTTTCACTTATGACCTTGAAGGTAATGTAATTGACAATTACACTATCGAAAAGACAAATAATGAGTTTAAAGAATTTGATTCAGCAGACGGATTGCTTGATACTAACGCTGTTGATAGAATTATCCGCAACTTCACAGGTGAATACTATGTGATTTTTGAGGTGCTTTATAATATCATTGATGTTGTAAAATCTGTAATTACAAGTGTAATCGGTTAACAAAAAATCGGCATCCCGAGGGATGCCGATTTTTATATAGTTAAAATAGCATTTGCAATAACGAAATAAACTAAAAGTGTTATTGTGTCAACCAGCGTGGTGATCAGAGGACCTGCCATCAATGCCGGGTCAAGATGAAGCAGCTTTGCAAGAATGGGTAATGTGCATCCCAATGTTTTAGCAATAAGTACCGCAATCAGCATCGCAATACATACTACAATAAAAACTGAATTTGAAACATCGTTACCTGTAATTTCACGAAGGATATACATTCTGCCGAAGTTTGCAATTGCAAGTATTATACCGCAAAGTATAGCCACTCTCAACTCTTTCCAAAGCACTTTAAAATAATCGTTGATTTTAATAGTGCCGAGTGACAAACCACGAATAATCAGTGTTGAGGTCTGATTACCTGAGTTACCGCCAGTACCCATAATCATCGGAATACATGCTGTGAGACCGGCAAAAGCCGAAAGCTTATCTTCATATCCTTCTATTATCTGCCCTGTGAAAGTAGCGGCAAGCATAAGTATAATCAGCCATACAATTCTGTTTTTAGTGAGCGTAAAAACTCCTGTTTTAAGGTATTCATCCTCAGAGGGGATAAGCAAAGCCATTTTTTCAAAGTCTTCGGTATTTTCTTCTTCAATAACGTCAACGATGTCGTCGATGGTGATAATGCCTACAAGTCTCTTTTCGTTGTCAACAACAGGAACAGAAAGCAAGTCATATTTTCTTGCGATATCAGCAACGGTTTCCTGGTCATCAAGAGTGTTGACAAAAATCAGCTGCTCATCATCATACATAATATCTTTAATAACAGTTTCTTCAGGAGAAACAATAAGTCTTCTTAACGGAACCGAGCCGACAAGTCTTCGTTGAGAATCGGTGCAGTAACATGTGTAGATTGTTTCTTTATCAAGAGCAGTTTTTCTCAGCTCCGAAATGGCTCTGCTGACTGTATAGCTTTCAGGGAAAGAAGCCATTTCAATTGTCATAATACTGCCTGCTGAATTTTCAGGATATTTTAAAAATTTGTTTATAAGATTTCTTGTTTCAGGGTTGGTGTGAGCAAGAACTCTGGTTACAACATTTGCAGGAACTTCTTCGAGGAAGTCAACAGCATCGTCGAGGAACATATCTTCCATAAGAAACTGTAATTCTGCACCTGTAATTGTATCAACAATGTACTCCTGAATGTCTGAATCAAGATACGAAAATACTTCGGCTGACGAATCTTTGGGTAAAAGACGGAAAATTCTGACCTGGTTATCAGAATCCATTTCTTCCATAGATTGAGCGATGTCAACGACATTCATTTCACTGAGTATTTCTTTAAGAGCTGAAAACTTGTTATTTGTCAGCATCTTAGTTATAATTTCTGTTAATGATTGATTTTCCATAAAAAAATGCCCTTTCCGCAAAAGCGCAAGGGCACAATACCGATCAAGATACTAATCCTCTTGAACAGCCCTGACACTTTTACTGATATTTTTATAAAATTCGCATAATCGAACGGGACTACTGTCGCTGCTCAAGAAAATTCACCTCACAAAAAATATTCAATTTATTTTACAGTTTTATTAATTTAAAGTCAAGTGAAATTTATAAAACTGTTTACAAAAAGCAATAAATATTATAAAATGTACTAGATAAAAGCTTAAGGTGGTGGAGTAATGAAATATAATCAAAATGCTTTATATTCAATACGTTTGATTTCTTGTGTATTAAACAACATCACTCCTGATGCACCTGTTAATGGTTTTGATTGGTATACTTTTCGTTCTTTTTGTGAAAAGCATTGTATCAGCAATATAGTTTCTTATGCCTTATGTGAGTCTGATATGTTGATGCCGGATGACATAAAAGCATTTTTTTATGAATTGAAATTTCAGTCACTTGCACGGGAAGCCAGGGTTTCAATTGAAGTTGAAAATATAATAAAAGCTTTTGAAAGCAACAATATTCCTTATATGTTGCTTAAGGGTTATGTTATCAAAGATTTTTATCCTCAACCTGATATGCGCTTTATGTGTGATACAGATATTCTTATAGGTGACAAACTTGATGAAGCGATGCCTGTTATGGAAAATCTTGGATTTGCTCTGAGAGAAAGAGATAATCTTCATGATTGCTATTTTAAAAAACCATTTATAAATATTGAACTTCACTCATCTTTATTTGATAAGGAGTTAACTGAATTATATTCATATTTTCTTACAGGATTTGAAAAAGCAAAGCGTGATCTGACCACGAAGAGTGGTTATTTGTTTTCTGATGAAGATTTATATATTTTTCTTCTTGCACATTTTGCAAAACATTTTAAACGCTCGGGCACGGGAATCCGCTCTGTTGCTGATTTTTATGTTTATATTAAAAATAAACCGGACCTTGATTTTGAATATATTAATTCACAATTGAAAAAAATCGGGCTTTTAAATTTTTCTGAAAAAATTATAAAAATTGCATTTAATTGGTTTGATGATAACAAAATAAATATTGAAGATGCGGTAGAAAAATATATTATTTC
>JAZRME010000289.1:0-6795 GCA_045647325.1 Acutalibacteraceae bacterium
AGAACGACATGGCTACGATCCGACTTCGGTGAATATGTCGGCGGATGTATCGCAGGTGGCAGAAGATATTTTCATATCAACTCTGCAGGTGATATTGAGCCATGTGTATTTATCCATTACTCTGACTCAAACATTCGCAAACACACTCTTCTCGAAGCTCTTAAAAGGCCGTTGTTCACAGCCTTTTACCATAATCAGCCCTTTAATGATAACCATCTCCGTCCTTGTCCTATGCTTGAAAACCCTGACAAGCTCAGAAAAATGGTTAACGAAACAGGTGCAGCCTCAACAGACCTTATCACAAAAGAGGATGTTGAAACTCTTTGCTCAAAATGTGATAAATTCGCAAGAGATTGGCAGCCTGTTGCTGATGAGTTGTGGGCTAACACAAAACACCCCAACCCTAAAACACAATTTTACCGTGAAACCGAAGAGGGCAAAAAAGCTCTTGACAAATAAACTTTTCGGTTGTATAGTAATGCTACAATCAAATACAGGGGTGCTGGATTTTGATTCGGCTGAGATTATACCCTTTAACCTGATACGGGTAATACCGGCGTAGGAAGTTATTTAGAAATAAAAGTTTTTTGCGTCTGTATTTATACAGACGCTTTTTTATTCTGCAGGTGAATTTGGTTGAAACTTAATCAAAGGATGTGTTTTTATGAAAAACAACACAAAAACGCTGGCTGTCTGCGGAATAATGACAGCGATGTCCGTAGTGCTTTCATTTGTCAAAGTTTTTGAACTGCCTTACGGTGGATCAATCACTCTTTTCAGCATGGTGCCTATAGCTTTTGCAGGTTATGCCTTCGGTGTTAAATGGGGTCTGGCCTGCGGCACTGTCTGGGGTATAATCGAATGCCTTCTCGGAGCATCAGGAACTCTCGCCTACCTTACCGACAATATGTTCAATTTCATAATCTGTCTGCTCTTTGACTATATTGTGGCTTTTGCAGTTGTCGGCCTGTCGGGTGTATTCAAAGACAAAATCAAAAACGACAAAGCCGCTTTTGCAGTCGGTGCAGGTTTCAGCGTTTTTTTAAGATTTGTCTGTCACTTCGCAACAGGCTTTATTATCTGGAGAGAGTATGCCGTTGACACCCTCAGCGTTAACGAATTCGGTGTTAAGATTGTCAACACATTTTCAGGTGAAGGTCTTGCAGCTATATATTCTCTTATATATAACGGCTCATATATGCTGCCTGAACTTATTCTCTCTGTTGTCGGAGCTTTAATTTTAGCATCAATCAAACCGCTGAAAAAAGTGCTTAACTGAATAAATTAAACCTATAGTGCTGTATATCCTACGATACAGCACTATTTTTATATAAATTTGGTAAAATAACTTGCAAAAAACAAACATAAACAGTATAATTATGATGAATATTTAGGAGGTTGTGACAATGAAACATTCTGATATCATCAAAAAGATGAGCCTTGAACAAAAAGCTAATATTGTTTCAGGCTATGACTATTGGCATCTTGAAGAAATCCCCGAATTAGGACTCCCGAAAATTATGGTTACTGACGGCCCTCACGGTTTGCGTAAGCAAAACCCCAACGGTGACTCCGTAGGTCTCGGCAACTCATACCCTGCAACAAGCTACCCCACTGCAGCAACAAGCTCTTGCTCATGGGACCTTGATCTTATTCAGAAAGAGGGCGAAGCTCTCGGTAACGAATGTTTGCAGGAAGATGTTTCCGTTCTTCTCGGACCGGGCACAAACATCAAACGTGCTCCCACCTGTGGCCGTAACTTTGAATATTTTTCAGAAGATCCTTACCTTGCAGGTAAGTGTTCAGCAGCTTTGATCAAAGGTGTTCAGAGCAAAGGTATCGGTACTTCTCTTAAGCACTTTGCCGTTAACAGCCAGGAAGCATATCGTATGATTATGAATGAAGTTGTTGACGAAAGAGCTTTGCGTGAAATTTATCTTACTGCTTTTGAAATTGCAGTCAAAGAAGCTCAGCCCTGGACAATTATGAACTCATACAACAGAATCAACGGTGTTTACGCTTCTGAAAACACCCACCTTCAGGAAGAAATTGCCCGTGGCGAATGGGGCTTTGAAGGTTTGTTTGTTACTGACTGGGGTTCATCCGTTGACAGAATTCCGGGACTTTATGCAGGTACTGACCTTGAAATGCCTTCAAGCGGTGACCTCAACCCCGGCAGAATTGTTGAAGCTGTTAAAAACGGCAGCCTTGATGAAGCTGTTCTTGATAAGCGTGTTGACAATGTTGTTGATCTTATTATCAAATCAAAAGAGGCTTTAAACAAAAAGCATACATATTCAAAAGAGGAACATCATCGCATTTCTATGGAAGTTGCCGAAGGTTCAATTCAGCTTCTTAAAAATGACGATAAAATCCTTCCCCTTAAATCAGGTCAGAAAGTTGCCGTTATCGGTGAAATGGCAAAATCTCCCCGTTTCCAGGGTGCAGGTTCATCTGTTATTAACCCGACACAGATCGACAACGCTTATGATGCCCTTGTTGCATTAGGCATTGATGTTATCTACGCTCAGGGTTATGATAAGAAAAAGGATGAAAGAAACGAAGCTTTCTTTGCCGAAGCTATCGAAGCAGCTAAAAAAGCTGATGTAGTTCTTGTTTTTGCAGGTCTTACCGAAGAATTTGAAGGCGAAGGCTATGACAGAAAGAATATTGAAATGCCCTCAAGCCACAACGCTCTCATTTCTGAAGTAGCAAAAGCCAACGCTAACACTGCAGTTGTTCTCGCAGGTGGTTCAGTTATCGCTATGCCTTGGATAAATGAGGTTAAAGGCCTTCTTAACTCAGGCCTCAGCGGTCAGGCAAGCGGCACAGCCACAGCAAGAATTCTCGCAGGTGTTGTTAACCCCTCAGGTAAAACAAGCGAAACTTATCCCCTTTCATTCTCTGATAACCCCACATACGGTAACTACCTCACAAGCCCTGTTACAGCTGAACACAGAGAGTCAGTTTATATCGGTTACAGATATTATGACAAAGCAAAGAAAGACGTTCTCTTCCCCTTCGGCTACGGTCTTTCATACACAAGCTTTGAATACAGTGACCTGAAAGTTTCTGCTGACGAAATCAAAGACACTGACACTCTCAGCGTTTCATTCAAAATTAAAAACACAGGCGATGTTGCCGGCGCTGAAGTTGCTCAGCTTTATGTAGCTGACAAAGAGTCAACAATTTTCCGCCCTGAAAAAGAGCTTCGTGAATTTGCAAAAGTTTTCCTTGCTCCTGGTGAAGAAAAAACTGTTGAAATGAAGCTTTGCAAGAGAGCATTTGCATTCTTCAATGTTGAAACCAATGATTGGTGCGTTGAAAGCGGTGAATTTGACATTCTCGTCGGTGCATCTTCAAGAGACATCAAGCTCACATCAACAGTAAAAGTTAACTCAACTGTTGAATGCAAAATCCCTGATTATAAAGCAGTTGCCCCCAACTACTATAACGATGTTACAAACATCACAAGAGATGACTTTGCTGCTCTTTACGGTGCGCTTCCTAACCCCGAAAGAGACACAACAAAGAAAGTTGATATTTATTGCTGCCTTGAAGATTCTTGTCACACAAAGTGGGGCGGAAGAATCTGCAGACTTATCAACAAACTTATGGCAGGTTTCGGCTCAGCTGAAAATGGTGACGGTCAGATGCTCGCTGCTATGGCAACACAGATTCCTATCCGTAACTTTATCGCAATGTCAATGGGTGTGTTCACTCCCAAAATGGCAGACGGTCTTCTTATGATTCTCAATGACGGTGAATCAGCTTTTGTTGGTCTTTGCAAGATTCTTGCAGGTATCCCCAAAGCACTTACAAAACTTCCCGCATTGTTAAAAGCAATCTAAAACCATATAAGCAAAGCACCGGGAGAAAATCCCGGTGCTTATTTTATAGCTCATTAAGTTTATTCTGAATTGCCACAAGCGCTTCCTCAGGTGAATCAATATCTTTCACCGCAGTTTCCATAGGGCAAAATCCGTCACCCTTACGGTTGATAATCGCATCGGCAAGGGTGTCATACCAATACTCAATGCCATACTTCTCAAACACTTCAGCTGCAGGTTTGCTGATTACACCTGCCCAGATTATTTTCACCCTGAGAGTAACATAAAGCAACGCTGCTGCTTTGCCCACAACTTTGTCTGCTGCCGAATAACCTGAGAAGGTTCTACCGTCTTTCACCCACTCAACAAGAGGTTTAACCCCACGCTCGTCAGACAAAACAATATCTTCACCGTTGCAAAGCACACAGGTGTGGCCTTCATTAATGATTTTTTTTGCTTGAAATAAATTATCCATTCTTTTTCTTCATAACAACAAGTGCAAAAATCCACTGAATAACAATACCTGCCACGCCCATAGCCATTGATGAAAGCACGGCAGCAACTGTCATTTTTTCAAAACCAAAAACATTTGTTGCAATTGCAACTGCAAGAATTCTCATCGCTCTGCCTGAAAGCTGAACAGCAAGAATTTTTAAAAAGCTATTGAGCTTCACCTTACTCAACAAACCGGACACAAGGCCATAAGTGAAAACTTCAATAACAATAAACGGCAAAGCTACAGCCGCTGGCATACCTGTAAGAGCAAAACTTATAACGGGAGCAAGTGCACCTGCAACGGCACCAACAACAGGACCTCCGACAAGACCTGCGATAATAACAGGCAAGTGCATAGGAAGAAAAGTTTCGCCAACAGATGCGCCAAAACCTGCATAATCACCGATAATGTGAGCAATCTGTGGCAAAGCAACGGCTAAAATCACAGCAACCGTAAGAATTATAGTTTTATTTTTTATATTTGTTTTATTTAATGCATTCACTTTCATACATTCACCTTATTTATCAAAAATTTCAGACACAATTTTAAGCTGGTCTCTTATATTGATTTTTTGCGGACAGATTTCTTCACAAGCCCCACAGCCAATACAATCTTTGGCTTTACCTTTTTCTTGTGTATAAAGGTAATAATACCATCCACCGTTATAATCTTCATGTTGTTTTTTAGAATTATAACAAGAGAAAAGGTCAGGAATTGCAATATTCATCGGGCAACCTTCAACGCAGTAGCTACAAGCTGTGCAAGGAACTGCGTCTTCATCTTTCAGAATAGCGCAAACAGTAGAAACAGCCTTATGCTCTCTTTCGTTGAGAGGAACAAAATCTTTCATATAGCTGAGGTTGTCATTCATCTGCTCCATATTGCTCATACCGGAAAGAGTCATAAACATGCCCTCAAAGCCTGCGGCATAGCGGATTGCATAGCTTGCGATGCTGCCGCCCTCAAGAGCTTCAAGCACAGATTTTGCCTTGTCGGGCAAATTAACAAGAGCACCGCCTCTGACAGGCTCCATAACTATGATGGGTTTGTTATATTTGCGGCAAACCTCATAGCAAAGTCTGCCTTCAACGCCAACATCCTCATAGTCAAGGTAGTTAAACTGAATCTGCACAGTTTCAATTTCAGGGTGCTCTGAAAGAATCATATCGAGCACCTCTGCCTTATCGTGGAAGGACATACCGATATGCTTTATTCTGCCCTGCTCCTTGAGCTTTTTCACAACCTCAAAGGCATTGCACTCGGTATATTTTTTGTAATATTTTTTATTGATAGCGTGGAAAAGATAAAAGTCAAAATATTCCACACCGCAAGCCTCAAGCTGACTTTCAAAAAACGGAACAATATCTTCCTCTTTCTGAAAATAGCCCTCACTCAATTTGTTGGTGAGAATATAGCTTTCTCTGTTATAACGCTTTGCAAGACATTCTCTGATGGCAATTTCACTTTTGCCGCTGATATAGCCGTGGGCTGTGTCGAAATAATTGAAGCCTTCTTCCATAAAGGTATCTATCATTTTTGAAAAATGAACATAATCTACCTCATCGTTTTCAAGCATGGGAAGGCGCATACAGCCGAAGCCGAAATTCTTTTTTACATTTTCAAATACGCTCATAACATAACCTCCGGAAGTTATATTTTTATTTTAGCATAAAGCTTTGATTTTTTCAACAAAAAAGCGCCTGTAAAAACAGACGCTTTTAAAAAAATCAGTTGTTAACAATATCGTAAACCTTGTCGGGGTAGTCACTCATAATGCAGTCAGCACCGAGAGAAACGAGATATTCAATCTCTTCTTCCTCATTGATTGTCCAATACTGAACAGCAAGGTTATTCTCATGAGCGTAGTTAATAACCTTGGCTGTACCGAGATTTACACAATAAAGCTTGTAGGGAATCTGAAGAGCAACGTAGTTTACATCAAGATTTTTGAGACCGAGGTTTGCCTTGACATAGAAGCTGAGAACCTCCATAATTGTGGAGCTTCTGAGAAGCTTGGGATATGTTTCGTCAACATAAGAGCTTACTTCACCATTGAAGGTGCCGAAAATAACATCATCAAGAAGATCTCTTTCTTCAAGAATTCTGTAAAGCTCGTCGGCAGCTTTCTTGCCAAGCTCGTCACCGTTTTTGATTTCGATTATGTAATCATAATCACCATTAGCCATAAGATAATCAAGAATATCCTCAACGCGGACAATTCTCAATTCATCGGGAACAGCGTCACCCTTGAGGTCTGCATAGGGCATATTGCCGTTTTCATCCTCAAACTTTGCGCCCATATTGAGCTGACGGAGTTCTTCATATGTTTTGTTTTCGGGGCGCACCTCTTCCTCACCGAAAACCTCAAGGCTGTCACTTGTTCTGTCGAGAGTATCGTCATGAAGAAGAACAAGAACATTGTCTTTTGTGATATGAAGATCAAACTCAAAAACATCTGTATTGAAGCTT
>JAZRME010000290.1:0-1799 GCA_045647325.1 Acutalibacteraceae bacterium
GAATGTCATCGCTGCCGAAAGAACAGCTGTAGCAGCACCCATGCCGATAAAAAGATTTTTCAGCTTCCACTTAACAACATTTGAGTTGATAAGGTCGATGAAAATACCCATAATCCACTCGGGCAACTTCTCACCGAGAAACCTTGAAAACATATTAGCCTGAGAAATAAGCCGGACTCTTTCTTCAGGGTTTGGCGTTATGGTTGACAACAAACCTGTTTTTGAAATATTCATAAAGGTTGTAGCCGTTTCGTTGATAATATTAAAAGCGAAATAATAAATCAGTTTAGGAAGATAATCCCCGGCAGTGTCAGGAAAAAATACAGGGGTAAACCAAAACAGCATACCAAATAAAGTGAGCGGAATTTTCATCCATATAAGATATGGTTTAAACTTGCCCCAACGGGTTCTGGTTCTATCAACAATGGCGCTGATAAATGTGTCATTGATAATATCCCATGCGCCTGTGAACAGTGTTACTACAGCGTTGATTTCAAAGTCGATACCAACAACATCCCATATAAATCTGTTCTGATACTTTCCTATTGAAAAGCTGTCAGCGAAATCCTGGGCTATGTAAGCAGCTGTTTCCATAGAGCCGACATATCGTCTGCCTCTGTGTATGGTTCGGTTCGCCTTGTTTTCAGTAGCCATAACAAACCTCCTTTATCTCTTTATAAATCAATTTTACTTTATATATAATTTTTAGTCAATAGTGAATATTTAAAAGCTCCCTTGAAACTGTCTGAAATTGTGATATACTTACGGTTATAAGGGTTTGAAAGGAGTTTTATAATGAAAAAATCATTTTTTGATCATATAATTCATGGCGGTGACTATAACCCTGACCAGTGGATAGACACCCCCGAAATCTGGGATGAAGATATGCGTCTGATGAATCTTGCTCATGTCAACAGCGCAACTGTGGGTATTTTTTCGTGGTCAAACATTGAGCCTGAGGAAGGTGTTTATAATTTCGATTTTCTTGACACAATCCTCGATAAGCTTTATAAAAACGGAAAAGAAGTTATTCTCGCCACTCCGTCAGGGGCAAGACCTGCCTGGCTGAGTCAGAAATATCCCGAAGTGCTTCGTGTTGAAGAAACAGGTGTAAGAAATGAATACGGTGTGCGCCATAACCATTGTCTTACTTCGCCCGTTTACAGAGAAAAGGTGCAAAATGTCAACCGTAAACTCGCTCAGAGATATAAAAATCATCCTGCTGTTAAAATGTGGCACATCTCAAACGAATACTGCGGTGAATGTCATTGTGAGCTGTGTCAACAGGCTTTTCGTGAATGGCTTAAGGTTGAATATCACAACAGCCTTGATGAACTTAATTTTAAATGGTGGAACGGATTCTGGAGCCATCAGATAACTGATTGGTCACAGATAAATTCACCGAAATTCCGTGGTGAAAATCATGTGTCAGCTATGAAACTTGCCTGGAGGCGTTTTGTTACAGACAGTCACATTTCATTTTTTAAAAACGAGATTGCACCCCTTCGTGAAATCACTCCCGATATTCCCGTGACTACTAATTTTATGAAGCTTTATGACGGCATTGATTATCAGAAATTTGCCAAAAAGCTCGACCTTGTTTCGTGGGATAACTACCCTGCCTGGGATAAAGGCAGAAACGTTGACGAAGCGCTTGAAACCGCTTTTGTTCACGACGCATTCCGCTCAATGAAAGACGGTCAGCCTTTCTTTATGATGGAAAGCACACCCTCTCTCGTTAACTGGCACGATATCAACAAACTCCCCAAACCCGGTATGCAGGAGCTTTCGTCAATTCA
>JAZRME010000291.1:0-1850 GCA_045647325.1 Acutalibacteraceae bacterium
CCTGCTTTTTTCAACTCTGTCAATAAATCTGATAAAGCCTGATATACCGACGTTGCCTGATTGCTCATATTTCTCAGCATAGTCAAGAAGAAGGTTGAGATTAGCCCTTCGTTGTGAGCCGTTAGCCATAGCGCAGACAAGAGAGTCATAGCCTGTCACATCAAGCAGCTCTCTGACAAAATCCCCTGCCCCTAAAGTTGCGCTGAGAGTACGCAATTTTGAAAGGCAGTTAAGAAAATCAAGACATTTTTTATTGCCGTTATCAGCAGCTGATTTAACGCAGGTGTAATAAGAAGTTCCTCTTGAATTAATTCTCAGCTCAGCAAGTTCATCAGGTGTGAAGCCAAACGAAGGTGACAGCATTGTGGCAACGAGAGGAATATCCTGCTGAGGGTTATCAACAGATCTTATCATTGAAAGAACTGTTTTTATTTCGGTAGCGTCAAAAAAGCCGTTGCTGCTGGTCACATGACAAGGAATGCCTGCCGATGTGAGAACAGAGGAATAAATCTCAGCTTTATTTTTGGTTGAGCGAAGAAGAATGCAAAAATCTTTATATTGCGCCTTTCTTTCACCGTCACCGTCTTTAACTCTCAGACCGCTGTCGATCTGATGTCTGATATATCGGGCAATATACTCAGCCTCAAAGGTTCTGTCAACTTTATTATTAGCATCACAGACAATATGAAGTTCGGCATCGGCACAATCTTTGTCATGATAATCTGCCTTCGGTTTAAGGGCTTCGCTTTCATCATAATCAAGCTCGCCTGCTGCCTTGCTCATCAGCTGATAAAAAACAAAGTTGACAAAGTCAGTCACGCCCTGACGGCTTCTGAAATTGTAGTCAAGGCTGATTTTTGCAGGATAATTATTATCAACATAAGTCTCAAGACCGGATCGTCTTTTAAGAAAAATTTCGGGCATAGCCTGACGGAACCGGTAAATGCTCTGTTTGACATCGCCAACCATAAAGAGATTTTTTTCGTCATCTGACACGGCCTTAAATAAAAGATTCTGGGTTTCGTTAATATCCTGAAACTCATCAATGAGAATCTCATCAAATTGCTGCGAAACAGCTCCGGCAAGGTCAGTTTTAACAGGATTACCGTTTTTGTCAACATCCTCAACGAGAAGCCTGACAGCGTAATCCACAACATCGCTGAAGTCAACACCGTTAGCTGCGGCCTTGATTGCAGAAAGTTCACGGCAAAAAGCCTTTGTCATATCCACAATTTTAGCAATTACAGGGCGACAAAACTCAATATCCTCTTTAAACTCAGCTTCATTACAACAAAGCAGCTTAGGAAGGCGTTTGGTCATCACGTCAACTATCTCGGCTTTAATGGCCTTCGCTCTCGGACCGAATCGGGTGTAGGCTCTGGGAATTCTTCCTGCATCGAATTGATGGGGATAATCACAGATTTTTTGCCAGTCAGAAGTTTCAATAACATTAAGATAATCTGAAAAGAAAGATACATAAGAAGTGAACAGAGGTCTGAATTTTTCGGCAGCGTCAGGATCGTCATCAGCGATAACATCCAGAGCACTCTGTGACAACTCAAAGCAGTAATTTATCATCGAAGCTATTTTATCAATAACAATTCTGCCCCACACGCTCTCGCCTACCGACAAATTGCTGTCGTAGGCATTTGTAACAGAGTCAAGCCATCTGTCAGGGAACGGAAACGCTCTTGAATTGTGATAAAATGATAAAATTATCTCACCAAGTTTTGAATCGTTACCTGAAGAAACAAGCAACTCGAGAATCTGACGGAATTCAGGTGAATTCTCTTTATAAGCATCTTCTATAACCTTATCAAGAGCATCATTCATCATAAGGTCAAGCTGTG
>JAZRME010000292.1:0-2974 GCA_045647325.1 Acutalibacteraceae bacterium
TGCGAGTTATGTTAAACAGGCTAAGGAATATGTTGGTGATAACCTTCCGATTTGTACGGTTATAGGTTTCCCTAACGGATATTCCACAACTGCTGCAAAATGCTTTGAAACTGCCGATGCAGTTGAAAACGGTGCAGATGAAATTGATATGGTTATCAACATAGGTTGGCTTAAAGACAAAAAATATGACCTTATTCTTGATGAAATCAACAAGATTAAGGCTGCTTGTGACGGTAAGCTTCTTAAGGTTATTATTGAAACATGTCTTCTTACTGAAGAAGAAAAGGTTAAAATGTGTGAGATTGTTTCAGCTTCTGATGCTGATTATATTAAAACTTCCACAGGCTTTTCTGTTTCAGGTGCAACTTTTGAAGATATCAGGATTATGGCAGACAATGTTGCTGATGATCTCGAAATCAAGGCTGCCGGCGGAATTTCATCAATTGAGGATGCTGAAAAATATATTGCTCTCGGGGCTTCCCGTCTCGGCACAAGCCGAATTGTTAAAATAGTTAAAGAAAACAATTTATTATAAAAGGTGATTTTATGTCAACTCCACACAATAGTGCAAACATTGATGAAATTGCAAAAGTTGTACTGATGCCGGGTGATCCGCTGAGAGCGAAATTTATCGCTGAGAATTTTCTTGAAAATCCGGTTCTTGTTAACAATGTGCGTGGTATTCACGGTTATACCGGAGAATACAAAGGCAAAAAAATTACTGTTATGGCAAGTGGAATGGGGATGCCGTCAATCGGCATTTACTCTTACGAGCTTTACAATTTTTATGGTGTTGAGGCGATTATGCGTATTGGCTCGGCAGGAGGGCTGACTCCTGATGTCAAAATACGTGATATTGTTTTTGGCATGGGTGCATGTACAAATTCTTCTTTTGCAGATCAATATAACTTGCCGGGAACCTTTGCTCCTGTTGCCGATTATGGTCTTTTAAATATTGCTGTTGATAATGCTGAAAAGCTCGGCGCAGCTTATCACGTCGGCAATCTTCTTTCATCAGATACTTTTTATTGTGATGATGATACTGTCAACGAAAGATGGGCAAAAATGGGTGTACTCGCTGTTGAAATGGAAGCTGCAGCTCTTTATATGACTGCTGCCCGTCTGGGTAAGAAAGCTCTTGCTTTGTGTACAGTTTCTGATAATCTCGCAACGGGTGAAGCCACATCTTCGCAAGAGCGTGAGACATCATTCACCCAGATGATGAAAATTGCTCTTGAAACTGCGATAATGATATAAATTAAGCCTGCTCCACATTGTGAAGCAGGCTTTTAATCATTTATGCTGATATACTCTTACATAATCTACTATAAATTCTGCAGTGTCGCCGGGTTCCATGCTCATTTCACCTGTGCCGTGTCTGTCAGCGTAGGCAACACCGTTGCTGCCTGCAACTTCGCAGGAGAGAAGCATATATTCCGGTACTTGTGAAACTCCGCCTGTAGAAAGTCGGCCTGTTTCAACTCCGTTTATGTAGAAGATATATTCTTCCGGTGTCCATTCAAGTCCGTAAGTGTTATATTCTTCATAAGGGTTATTGGCGAGCCATTTACCTATGCTGTCATTTTTCATATCTGCACCGTAACCGTCATAAACAATTCCGCTTACAATACAGTCACCGGCACCCCACCAGACATCTTTGTAATACATTGACTCAAAAACGTCAACTTCAGTACCGTCTTTACCTGAATTGTCAACATTTCCTACACCGTGACCCATCATCCAGAAAGCAGACCACATACCTGTTGACTTGGGGAGAATTGCGCGGCATTCATAATATCCGTAAAGAAGCTCTACTTTGTTTATTCCTGTTATACAGCCTGAATACCAACCTTCTTTGTAAGGCTTATAATCATCACGCTGTGAAAAATAATCTTCATAATAGTTGGGGAGAGGCTCACTCTGATAAGCTGTTGTGATAATAAGGTTACCGTCTGAAACGTTTACCATATCTTCGTGCCAATAGCCACCTTTGCGTTCGGTTTGCCACCAGTTGTAGCTCCATTTTGTCTGATCAAGCTCTGCGCCGTCAAACTCATCGTTCCATACCAGCTCAAATCTTTCATCAAGACCGAGTTCCTGACCCGAAGGTTTGGCAGGCAAATCGAGTAAATGGGGCAGTGATGGTGAAATAGCCATAAGAATTGAAACAAATACGCTTAATAATCTTGCTGCAAATGACATTATAATCATCCTCCTTTTTAAAAGTTTACTAAAAATATTATTTTTTGTCAATATAAAAACAAAAGCTGCTTACCATTGAGGTAAGACAGCTTTTGTTATCCTGCCAGATCAGATTTAAGGGATTCTTCAAGTGTTTGCTGTGTTTGTATCATATTCTGAGCAAAAATGCCATAGCCTTCTTTTGAATTATCAACAAAGACATGGGTTATTGCACCTACCAGCATGCCGTTTTGTATGATAGGGCTTCCGCTCATACCCTGAACAATTCCACCGGTTTTATTAATAAGCTCATTGTCTGTTACTCTGATTATCATATTGTGCATATCAGCTGTGTCATCAAGTATCTTAGTTATTTCAACAGAGTAATACTTCGGTCCGTTTTCGTCAACCGTGCTTACTATTTGAGCGAAACCTTCTTTGACCTCTGATGGCAAAGCAACAGGAATTACCTGAGCGTTTTTGTTGAAATTATTCAGAACACCAAAAACACCTGTGTTTCCGTTTATTAACAGTTTCCCTTTTGTATTGCCGTTGAAGACGCCACATAATTCTCCGGGTTTGCCTTTGTCGCTTTTGTAACACCCTTTTACTGTAGCTTCAACTGCATCTCCACCTGATAAAGGCATTATTTCGCCTGTGTCAACATCACATACAGCATGACCTAATCCTGCAAACACACCGTTGAGTCTGTCAGAATAAGTCATTGTGCCTATTCCTGCAGTGCTGTCTCTTATCCATAAACCACCTTTATACTTTGAGTCGTCAGTAGATT
>JAZRME010000293.1:0-8640 GCA_045647325.1 Acutalibacteraceae bacterium
GGTATGATTCCCAAGTTCTTCTATAACATCGATGATAAGACCAGAAAGAGAATGTACGCTGAACTTGCAGAAAGACGAAGCGCAACAGCTCAGAGTCTTACTAACGAAGCAGACAGCAAAGTTATTAATTAATTTCATTTCAAGCAGATGGTTATTCATCTGCTTGATTTTTTTATTTTCACAAAATATCTTGAAAAGTATGATGTTTGTATGATATAATGATAAGGTAAGTAATTATGCGAAAGTCAGTGTTTCGCTTAAGGAGGAAAAGCATGGCAAAAAAATCCAAGAATGCAGAAGTTGCTCAGGCAGATAAAGCCAACCGCAAAATGCCTAAATCAAGGCGTTATGTCGGTAGCCGTGAGACAACAGCTTATGTTCTTTATGACATAGCTCAGTCTCTCAATCTATCCTCAAAACAGACCTACTTCGTTACCGACGTTCTTGTCATAGCTCTGAGATGGCAGACTATCATCAGCGCTATTGTCAGCGTGTGGGACATTGTCAACGACTTGTTCCTTGCCGCTATTGTTGACAGAACAAACACCCGTTTCGGTAAGTTTAAGCCATACCTTATTTTGTATGCAGGTCCCGGTGCTGTTTTAGGAATTTTTTTCTGGGCTATGCCTGCGATGTTCCCGGGTGCAGCAGCTACATATATGCCTAAGATAATTGCGTATTTTATCTTGCAGATGATAACCAACCTGGCAACGAGCCTTTATAATATCGCTAAGTCAGGTATTCTCGCTACAATCACCCCCGACACTGTTGACAGAACCCGTATTATCAATCAGGCTAACCTCATTTCAAGCTTGGTTGAGAACCTTCCCAAACAGGCTGTTACAATTTTTATCGACCTTGTTAATAACGGAATTATGAAGATCAGTATGTCAAACCTCTTTATTATTATGGGTGTTGCTACTGCTGCCGCTTCAAGTGCGCTTTCTTTCTACTTCTCAGTTGTTTATAAAGAGAGAGTTCTTCAGTCAGTTGAAAAGCCTGACTATAAAGAAACACTTACTTCAATCTTCCGTTCAAGACCCCTTATGCTTCTTGCACTTTCAGATTTGTTGTCATCATTCGGCAATATCGGAACAAGTATTTCGCTTTACTATATCAACGTTCTTAACTTCAGCTCAGCTGAGTTGGTTGTTGGTATTCCCGGTATGTTTGTTACATACGCCAGCTACACATATATCACAAAGCTCAGAGAAAACTTCTCAACCAAAGCATTGTGGATTTTCGGTGACCATTTCGGAAACGCTTTGTTACTTCTCGTTTACTTCTTCGGCTCAATCAATAAAAATTATAAAAAGACATGGACAATGCTTATCGCATTTATGATTCGTGAAACTGTATGGAACGGTGTTTACGCTTTGCGTAAGGTTATTCCCACTGAAATCGGTAATGAAGTTATCGACTACGGTGAATGGAAATACGGCTACCGTACAGAAGGAATCACAGGTGTTATCAAAGGCCTTGCAAGTAAAGTTGTCGGCTCTATGGGAACAGTGCTTAACACAGTTCTTCTTGAGGCTATCGGCTATCGTCAGGGTCTTAAACCCGGTCAGCAGAGCACCAGAACTGAGTATTTGCTCTTTATGACAACTACTCTTGTTCCTGCTGTTACAGGTCTTCTCGGTATGATTCCCAAGTTCTTCTACAACATCGATGACAAGACCAGAAAGAGAATGTATGCCGAGCTTGAAGAGCGCCGCAGTGAAACAGCCAAAGCTGTTAACGCAGGTGTTGAAGTTCAATAATCAAATCAAAAAAGGCAGGCTTTTGGCCTGTCTTTTTTTGGAGGTGAAGGTTTGAATAAAATCGGTTTATATATCCATATTCCTTTTTGCAAAAGCAAATGTCCGTATTGCGATTTTTATTCTCTCAGAGCAGGGGAAGAAGATTTTGACAATTATGTTACCTGTGTTATAAAAGCTCTTGAAAGCTATAGCCGTAAAATAAATAAAAAATCCGATACTCTTTATTTTGGCGGAGGTACCCCGTCTTTAATCGGCGCAGACAGACTTGGCAGAATTATTGACAAAGCTAAAAGCCTTTTTGATTGTGATGGTGAGATTACGGTAGAATGTAATCCATCCTGCACTGACGATGAGTTTTTTAAAAAGCTTTATCACAGCGGTGTTAACCGTGTGTCATTAGGTATGCAATCTGCTGTTGATAATGAACGCAAAAGTCTCGGAAGATTTGCCGACTCTGAAAAAGTCAAAGAAGTGATAAACAATTCAATTGCTTCGGGAATAGAAAATATTTCACTTGACGTTATGGTGGGTGTGCCTTCACAGACAGAAAAAAGCCTTCAGCAAACGCTTGATTTTTGTGTAAATTCAGGCGCAAAGCATATCAGCGCTTATATTCTCAAACTTGAAGAAGGAACCTGGTTTTATAAAAACTCACATAAGCTTGATATTCCTGATGATGACACCACAGCTGATTTATATCTTCAGATGACCGATTATCTTGAAAACAACGGTTTTGGTCAATATGAGATTTCAAACTTTGCTAAAGACGGATTTCACAGCCGTCATAATCTTAAATATTGGAATTGTGAGGAATACCTCGGAATCGGCCCGTCAGCGCACTCTTTTATAGACAAAAAAAGATTTTATTACCCTCGGGATCTTTTGTTTTTTGCTGATGGCAAAGACCCTTTGCCTGATGGTGACGGTGGCGATCTGAATGAATATATTATGCTTTGTCTGAGATTAAAAGAGGGGCTTGTTTTTGAAAAATGCTCACAACGCTTTGAGGGCTTTTCACCTGAAGAATATATTAAAAAGGCGGAGCCTATGGCAAAGGCAGGGCTTGTCAGAGTTGATGATAATTCTTTATCATTAACAGCAAAAGGCTTTTTGGTTTCAAATCTGATTATAGAAAAAATTGTTTATTAAAAAATGCTTTAAAGATATTGACAATTTTTAATATTATGTTATTATATCCTTACAAAAGTGTTTAGTGACACGTGAAAGGAGCTTGTTTAAGATGAAAAAAGTTTTTGCAACAATTGCAGCAGTTCTTCTTATCGGCGCAACTTCATTTGGTGCCAGCGCATTAAAGAGCCCTTCAGCTAAGCCTGTTAAACCCGGTGATGATTCAGTTGTTTCTCCCGGTACAGGTTATTCTGTAATGGCAGAAATCGGTGCTATCGCAGCTGTAGTTTCTTGCTCAGCAGCAGGTATTGTTCTTTCTAAGAAGATTAAATAATTGCGTTAAAAACCAAAGAAAAAGCTCTGTAAAAACGGGGCTTTTTTGTTTTGGTGGGGGTGTTTGAATGTCTCGTGAAAAATCAGCCGAAAATAAGAAAAAATCACTGATGATTATCCTTATTGTGATTTTGTTTATTATCTGTGCTACAGGTGTTGTTTACCTTGTCTGGAATATATACAACAACTATATGGCTAAAAACATCTATGACGGTCTTTCTCAACAATATGTTTCTCAGGCTGAACCTGAGGTTGAAGAGACTCCGGTTCTCATAGATAATCCTATTGACTTTAATTCATTACAGGCTATTAATAGCGATATTTATGCGTGGATTCAGCTTCCGGGAACAGAAATAGATTACCCCATTTTACAAAATGAAGAAACAGACTATTACCTTTCCCGTTCGATATACAAAAAATATCTTTTCGCAGGTTGCATTTTTACAAACAAGGTCAACGCCAAAGATTTTTCTGACCCTGTTACTTGTATTTACGGTCACAATATGCGTGACGGCTCAATGTTCAGAGCACTTCATAAGTTTAAAGAGAAAGAATTTTTTGACAAAAATGAATTCTTTTATATCTATACCCCCGGTCATAAATACACATATAAAATTGTGTCAGCTCTCAAGTATGATAACCGACGCATAACTGCAGTTTATGACTTTACACAAGAGAGTGAAATTCTCTCTTTTCAATACAGCATTATGAATCCTAAATTTGAGCTGTTTAATTCAAGAGAGGATGTAACCCTCTCAGCAGAAAGTAAAATTGTAACATTGAGTACCTGCATCTCCGGTCAGTCGGCATACAGGTATATTGTAAACGGAGTGTTAATTTCAGATGAGCTCACAAAGTAATCACGATAAAAACAGCAATTATCATTCTCATAGTTCCGGTGGACACAGCCATCACCATCACTCGTCGCACCATCACCATCATCATAGTTCGTCGGGTCATAGCTCAGGTTCACATCACCATCATTCATCATCAGGTCATCACCATCATTCCGGCTCTCACTCACATCATCGCTCATCTCACGGCTCAGGCCATAGAGACTATTATTACAGTGACAGCCCCTCAACCGCTTTGAATAAAGAAGCTGCTGAGGAAAAAATAAAAAATCTCAGCGAAAAATATAATGAGATTTCTGTTGTTGAAAAAAGCTCTCATTCGTCAGTTAAGACGGCTGAACCTAAAAAGAAAAAGACCGCTAAAGTTGTTTTAGGCGTTATTATATTCTTTTTGATGCTTGTTTTGGTTGGCGTTGTTGCTTTGTTTATCATGATAAATTCAGGTAAAAACAACCTTCTTGATTATGAAGACACAACAGTTGAGGCTGTTGATGATGCTGTTGTTGAAGAAGACGGCAAAACTGTCAGATACAACGGCAAGATTTATCGCCTTAATGAAAATATTACATCAATAGCTTGTATGGGTATTGACGAATATGAAATCAATCAGAACGGTACAATCGGTACAGCAGGTCAGGCAGATACTTTGATAGTTGTTGCTTTTGACACCCAGACAGGTAAGACAAAGCTGATATCTGTTCCCCGTGATACCATAGGTGAGGTAGATATTTATGACACAAAGGGTTCTTTCGTAAGAGTTGAAGAGACCCAGATCTGTCTTGCTTACGCTTATGGTGACGGCGGTAAAACCAGCTGTGAAAACGTTGTCGCAAGTCTTCAAAAGGTATTGTTTGGTATTCCTATCAGATCTTATGCTGCGCTTGACCTTGAAGGTATCGGCGCTCTTAATGATGCGATCGGCGGTGTAACGGTTACACCTAACGAAAGCTTTGCTTACTTCAAAGCCGGTGAGAGTGTCAAGCTCAGAGGGGATATGGCTATGGACTTTGTCCGTTACCGTGACCATAAAGAAATCGGTGGCAACCTTGACCGAATGGAAAGACAGATGCAGTATATCAAAGCCTTCGCAAGAACAGGCGTTGAAAAAATAGGCACAGATGTAAGCGCAATCAAAGGCATTTATAACACTGCGCTTAAATATGCTTACACAAATGTGGGCTTTGATGATGTGTCTTATCTTGCTTTGTCATTTATAACAAAAGCAGATGGTAAGTTCGACACCCTTTCAACCCCGGGTAAAATGGTTGCAGGTGACGATAAACATTCTGAATATTATATTGATGAAACAGCTTTTTATGAAACAATTTTGTCAGTATATTACAATGAAATAGGCACATATTAAAAAAATGCGGTACAACCATTTCGGTTGCACCGCTTTTTGTTATCCGTTATAAGCTTTGTCAACTGCTTTAGCAAGTTGATCAGGGCAAGATGTTTTTTTAAAACCGCAGGTAATACCTGAAAGTCTTTCTTTTAACTCCTCAACAGTCATGCCTTCAACTAAAGAAGATATTCCCTTAAGGTTGCCGTTACAACCACCTGAAAACTTAACATTTTTAACAATATTGCCTTCAAGATCAAATTCAATCTGTGATGAGCAAGTGCCCTGTGTTTTGTAAGTATATGACACGATAAAACCTCCTGAAAAATAGTCTGTTATTATTATAAACCATTTGTCAAGAGCAGATTATCCTAAAATATAAATCAATGCCAATATCAGCATTTTGTCGGCTCCGTCACGGCTCAGAAGCAACACCATTGCTAAAATAAGAATGGTGTCGCTGTCGTTTAAAATTGAGCTGATACAGTTCATTATTGACCCGATAGGATTGTTGGCTCTGTTGATTTCACCGTTTGTCATTGTTATCACCGTTTAAATTGAGTAGGTTCAGCATAGGCAAAATATCCAGAAGTTTTAGCATTTGCATAGCCTCATCAGCTTTCTTTTGTCTTTTATGGCTTAGGTTTGGTTTCAGCGCCTCTATCAGACGGCAACGCTCATTGTCACCTGAGTTTATTGCGCTCATAACACTTGATATTTTCATAATCATTTCAGGCGAAATCGAACCGAAAATGTCATTAGCAGGTTGAGCTTTTTGTGGTTCTCCGTTTGAAAAAACAGAATCAGCTATAGCTTTGAGTGAATTTATATCTTCTGTTGAAAGGGAAGCGAGAATATCATTTAAGCTGTCCATTACTGTTTGCCTTTCAATTTGTTTAAAAGTTGTTGCGCCTGAGGGCTTGAAAGAATTGATTGAATTTTATCTTTATCAGCCATAATTTCTTTGATTTCAGCGCTTTGTTCATCAGGCATTGAAGCGAGAATGTTTATTGCAGCTTCTTTTTGTTCACGGGGTGATTTAGCACCCAGAACCTTAATGAGCTTTTCAGGGTTTATGTCCATTTACAATTCACCTCCGTGATGATATAATAATATATATTTCAAAAAGGAGTAGGGTATGAATGAGAATATTAGTGATTTCTGACTCTCACGGTGATTCTCTTAAGTTAAAACGGGCTGTGTCACAACAACCGACAGCTGATTATTTGTTTTATCTCGGTGACGGTGAACACGACCTTGAATACGCAGGGGTTGATATTCCTGTAATAAAGGTCAGAGGCAACTGTGATTGGGGCAGCATTTTACCTGCTTTTTCTGTAGATAAACTTATGGATAAAGTTATATATTCAACTCACGGATATGCCGAGTTTGTCAAATATGGCCTGACAGGTCTTATTTCTGCAGCGTCAGAGCATAATGCCCACATTGTATTATATGGTCACACTCATAATCCTGTTACACAATATATCGACGGTGTATGGTATATCAATCCCGGTAGTATGCGTGACGGCAATTATGCTGTTGTTGATATAACCAAGTCGGGCATAATGCCGATTCTTATGAATATCAGATAAATCAAGAATATTTCCCCCGGATGTTGCATAAATTTATTGTAATCAATCCGGGGGTGTTTTTATGTTTGTTTTTTCTTTAAGAGGCGGCAAAAAGAAGCTTCTTGCCTTGCTTATGGCTGTGGTAGCTGTTTTGCTTGTCGGTTATATTGCTGTCAGAGATAATGCGCCCGTTGTCAATGACGGAGCTATCAGTCTCAAAGCGTCTGATGAAGGTCAGCGACTTGCTTTTTTATCGCAGTTTGGTTGGGATGTTGATGAGGAACCTGTTGCGGTTGAAGAGGTAATGATACCTGTTGAGTTTAATGAAGTTTATGAAAAATATAATCAGCTTCAGCTTGAGCAGAGTTTTGATCTGACAAATTATGCAGGTCGGACAGTGAAAAAATGGACATACAGGGTAAAAAATTATCCGGGGTACAGCGCTGAAAGTGATTTTATTTATGCCAATATTCTGGTCTGTGAGGGTGTTGTTATCGGCGGAGATATAAGCAATCTTGAGCAGAACGGATTTATGCACACGTTTGATTTTCCTGAGCAGGGTGAACAACTTGTTGAATAAAAACAAAAAAATTACCAACCATTATATCAGGAAGGTGATTTTATGAAAAATTCACAGATTAAAATTCATACAAAACAAATGCTTATCGGTTCAATTGCCAAGTCGGGGTGGTTTATAATTTTATCATTACTTGCCCTTGCTTTTTTTACAATTTTGCCGGTGACGGCGAATCACTTTATCCGTAACAGCTCAGAAAGTATAATCGTCAGCGTAGTTTCAATGTTGATTTACGCTTGTATCCGATGCGCTTTCAGGTCGGGGAGTGGTGCGTGGTTTGGCTTTTACAAAAGCAAAAACAGGGCAGAAAAAGCGCTTTATTGGTTCGCTCCGAAAAGAATTTTTCGTTCTATGGGGCTTTACAGCTCCTTGTTTTTTAGAAAGTTATTCTGGACAATCCTTTTTTTATCACCGGGTGTTATAACAATTTTTGCTTTTTGCTACCTTGCTTATGATACAGGAATTGAATTTAACCTTTTTCTTTGCGGAGTTTCAGGTGGTGCAGTGCTGACAATTCTGGGTGTTGTTTTTCGCTTTGTGACAGTGCAACGATATTTTCTTGCCCGTGAAATTTTTGTAACCGATCCGCAGATTACCGTAACCGGGGCAATCAGAAAAAGCTGTGAAAAAATGGAAGGTAAGCTTAAAAGAACAGCGCTGTTCAAACTGAGCTTTATTCCTTGGTTTTTATTGTGTATAGGAATATTTCCTGTTTTATATGTCTGGCCCTATTATCGTCAGAGCTGTGTGTTGTTATCAGAAGAAATTAAATAGCAAAATCAGATGCAGACTGCCTCGGTAGTCTGCTTTTTGTTGCACATTTTCTAATTTAATGTGCAGAAAATCTACATATTATCAATTGACTTTTTCACTCAAAAGGAATAACATTATAATGTAATAAAAAGGAGGCGATCTTCCTATGTATGTTATGGCTTTAGACCAGGGTACAACCAGCTCACGTGCGATTGTTTTTAACGAAAAAGGTGAAATCGTAGCGAAAGCTCAGAACGAGTTTACACAGATATATCCTCAGGCAGGTTGGGTTGAGCATAATCCTATGGAAATTCTC
>JAZRME010000294.1:0-2182 GCA_045647325.1 Acutalibacteraceae bacterium
AGATTTTCATCAGGCAACACAACCGCCTATGCTTACAACGAAGGCACAGTTACAGATAATATCCTTATCCCCGTACCCAAGGTTGTAATTAAAGATTATGTTGCTTCTACCGCATTTGTAACATTCGTCTGGGATCGCCTGTCAAACATTGACGGCTATAATATTTATCTTGACGGCGAACTTCTCACCACTTTGGATGCCAAAACAACAAGCTATACATTCAGAGAAGATTTTTCAGAAGATAAGACATATACACTCGCTTTCAGCACCTTCTATAAGGATTCTTCCGGCATCACTCACGAGAGCGAAAAAACAATCTACCCCCTTACAATCACAACTGTACCTGCTGTGGCTGTAGAATCAGTTTCCGTCACCTCAAAGCCCTCATCAATGAAACCCGGTGACACTTTCACTCTCGGCACAAAGGTTGAACCTGCAAACGCATCGGATCCTACTCTTGTTTTTGCATCGGGCAATTCAAATGTAGCAACAGTCAGCCAGAGCGGTGTTATCACAGCAGTTGCGGCCGGCAGCACAACAATCACTGTCAAGAGTAAAACAAACCCCGAAAAGTATGCATCATTTACTCTTACCGTAAAAGCAGCAGAGACCAAAAAGGCAACATCAATCAGCCTGCCTGCTCAGATAACAATTTATGAGGGCGATATTATTCCTCTTGAGCCTACATTCACCCCCGCTGATACAACAGATAAATCCTTCACTGTTTCAGGCAAGGATCATTCTTACTCATACAGACCTACTCTCTCACTGACAAGTAAGACAGACACCTGCAAATTTGACAGTTATATCAGCATCACAACAGGCGGATTCCTCAAGGCTAAAAAGGCAACAGTTGAGCCTAAAACCGACAAAGAATTCTCATTTACGGTAACAGTAAAAACTGCAGACGGCTCAAATAAAACAGCCACCACTCAAGTTACTGTCAAGCCGAAAATGATGAATATTCTCTATAACGGCATGGAAAGCAACCCCTGGTACTACGGCAACAGTGCTCAGCTTTTCGTTGCTCTCAACTCTTCTATCGACTCCGACTATTCAGCTTCTGATATTCGCTATAAATCCAACGATACATCCGTTGCAACTGTTTCAAGCTCAGGTGTTGTAACCTGCAAAGGCATAGGCCAGGTAATCATCACCGCTTACACCTCAGATAACAAATACAGCGCTACATATGAAATCTATGTCAGAGGTGTTGTATCACTTGAGGGCAGTTTTTTCCAGAATTGTATACCCGGCAGAACTTATCAGATAAAAGCAAAAATTCTTCCGGCAAACTCAGATGATGTGCTGATGTATTACTCCCTTAATACAGACGTTGCAACAGTTGCTCCCGGCGGACTTGTAACTTACCATAAATCAGGTGTTGCTCTTATCGCCGTAACAAGCTCATCAGACCCCTATAACTATCAGCAGGTATGGTTTACCTCAGGCACATATATAGCACCCTCAGGCTCAAACACCCTGCTGCTGACACATATGAAAAACTCTGCAAATGCTGCCAAAAAATTCACAAAGCTTCCCACGGTTATGATTAAAGAAAAACACATCTTTGAAAACCTTAAGGCAAGCACAACAACAGGCGCAACCGCTGATATATCTTCACTGGAATCCACAATCGAAAATGTATTCCCGCCCACCACAACATACCTTTCATCAAACGGCTCCACACTGCAAAACTTTGTTGACAGCATACCCGTTAAAGGTCAGTCATATGTTATTGCTCCCACACTCACCGAAAGTGATATCAAGAGCATCACGGTTACCGATAACGGCGAATACTACTACGAAATGACAATGGTGCTTAAGGACGAAACTCACACCTCTCTGCCTACCACCCCCGCTAACACAAGACACGGCAAGGTGTTTGAGATTATATCACAGTCTCTTTATGATGAGCTCAAAGCAAAAACAGGACTCAGCCCGTCATTCAACTCACTTGAGCTTAAATATCACGACAGCTCAATAACATTGAAAATCAACAAAATAACAGGCAACCTTGAAAACATAACCTATAATATGAATACTGATGTTTCGGTCAAGTCCTTTAAGCTTTCAGCTCTTATTCCTGCACTCAACGCATCGGCAACATACAGGAATATAACCACCATAGATTTCAGCAATTATCAGAACTAAACAAATTTTCAGAGAGCAGTTTTCCTGC
>JAZRME010000295.1:0-1816 GCA_045647325.1 Acutalibacteraceae bacterium
CTTCCGCCGTCCGTCATAGCGGCACCTGCTGCTGCAAAAAGATGAGAATTCTCAGGATCGGCTATTGTTTCATCTGTGAGATTCAGTGTTCTGATAAAAGCATTTTTAAGCTCGGGCATAAAGTGTAAAGGTCCGCCAAGAAAAGCTACGCAACCTTTGATAGGTTTGCCGCAGGCAAGACCTGAAATTGTCTGATTAACAACTGCCTGAAAAATTGAGGCAGCGAGGTCAGCTTTTGTTGCGCCCTCGTTAATAAGGGGCTGAATATCAGTTTTGGCAAAAACACCGCAACGGGCAGCGATAGAATAAATCTGTTTATAATCTTTCGCAGCTTCATTAAGCCCTGCAGCGTCAGTCTGTAAAAGGGCTGCCATCTGGTCAATGAATGAACCCGTACCACCGGCGCAAACACCGTTCATACGCTCATCAAGGCCACCCTTGAAATAAATAATTTTTGCGTCTTCGCCACCAAGTTCAATCGCAACATCGGTTTTGGGCGCATAAGTTTTTAACGCTGTTGCAACAGCAACAACTTCCTGAACAAAGGGAATATCAAGTGACTTTGAAAGATTGATTGAGCCTGAACCTGTGATGTTGATTTTAAGGTTTTTAATGCCTGTTTTTTCAGTAGCCTCTCTGAGAAGGTCAGCGAGAACTTCACGGCACTGAGCCATGTGGCGACGGTAAACGCCAAAAACTATCTTGTCATTTTCATCGAGAACAGCAAGTTTAACGGTAGTTGAACCAACGTCAATACCTGCACGATATCCTTTCATTTTATTATCCTCCCATTTTTACATTTTCGCACTTAATCTACACGAAACTATCCATTTTTACTATTAAATATACCATAAAATTTTACTACTTTTTCAAATTCAAGTCAATAAAGAAATAATGTTTTTTCAGCAAAAACAACACATTTTAAAAACTGTTGTGAGATTGATGCAAAAAGAAAAAAAATGCCCCGACCGTAGTCAGGACATCAAAAAAACTTGATTTATTTTGTAATTGTGCGCACACGGATAACTCCGTCAATGCCCACCACTTCTGACTCATCAGCATTGTCAGCAACAACATAACCATAGCCTTTGCGAACAGATGATTTTGCGTCACCGAGAGCTGACTCAACAGCTGAAACAGCCTCTTCCTTACAGATTACGCAAACACGGTTTGTGTCAAAATCGCCAAGACCTGTAAGATTGGGAAGATTTACACTGTTTTTGATTTCACCTTTTTCAATGTAGGCGATAAGTTCATCAGCTGCCATAATTGCGCAGTTGTCTTCACTTTCTGGGGTTGAAGCGCCAAGGTGAGGAAGAGCTGTTACACCCTCAACGCCGATAATTTCATCGCTGGGGAAGTCAACAACATAAGCAGCGCACTTGCCGTTACCGAGAGCTTCGATAATAGCGTCACTGTTTACAAGACCTGCTCTTGCGTAGTTAAGAATGCGTACACCGTCTTTACAAAGAGCAAGAGTGTCAGCGTTTATCATATTTTTTGTTGCATCGTTAAGAGGAAGATGAAGAGTAATGTAATCGCTCTTTTTATAGATATCGTTGAGGTCAGCAACAACCTCTGTACCTTCGGGGAGCATTGCCTTGACCTCATCAGTAACAAACGGATCATAGCCGACAATATTCATACCGAGAGCATTAGCTGCCACAGCAACTTTAAAGCCGATTGCGCCAAGACCTACAACGCCGAGAGTTTTACCTGCAATTTCAGGACCTGCAAAGTTTGACTTGCCTTTTTCAACAAGCTTGCCTACTGCTTCGCCCTCACCCTTAAGAGTCTTGCACCAATCCATTGAAGC
>JAZRME010000296.1:0-3406 GCA_045647325.1 Acutalibacteraceae bacterium
ACAGAACCGTCATAATCACAATTTGATACAGTTGAAGATGATGTTAAACCTACAATACCGCCTGTATAATTTCCACCTGTAATATCACAATTCACAAGATTAACATTTTTAATCGTTGCATTGTATGCATAGCCGAACAAGCCCATATAAGACTGAGCGCTGTCGTTTATATAAAGATTTTTGATGGAATATCCATTACCGTCAAATATGCCTGTGAATTTGGTTGAGGATGTACCGATAGGTTCCCAACCTTTTCCGCTGTTGTAAAAGTCACCGCCCTTTTCAAAGTCAGTTTCTTCAAAAACAATGTCATTCATAAGGATGTATTTACCTGACATATCAAGCTTAATGTAGTCAAGGTCATCCTTGGTGTAAACACCCACATAGCCGTCAGGGACCTCTGTGAGGTGGTCGGTTGCTTCTTCTGCAAAGCTGATGAGTGAAAAATAACTGACACACATCAACACAGACAAAACAACTGCTAATACTTTTTTCATTATAAAACCTCCGTTAAACCTAAATTTGATAACCAAATGGTTATCATAATGCTATACTATCACTAAATTATAGTATTGTCAAGATAACCAAACGGTTATCGGAGGTGTTATATGGGATACTATAAAAGAATCCGTGAATTGCGTGAAGACCACGACCTGACTCAGCGTGATGTGGCTAAAATTCTCGGTATGTCCCAGCCTCAGTATTATCGCTATGAGCAAGGATATCGAGACACACCGTCTGATGTGCTTATTGCTCTGGCCCGTCACTACAACACAAGCGTTGACTATATTCTCGGCGAAACAGATGAAATAAAGCGTTACCCTCAGATATAACAAAAATCACCCTGCTCCTCACGGAACAGGGTGATTGATTTTTATTTAACAAAACCGATTTTGCCCTCAAGCTCGGCTATCATCTGAGCCTTTTTATCAGGGGTTATGTTTTCGCCAAGGGTGTAGCTGCCGTCATAAACAGGGTTTGTTTCAAGCTTTTGTCTGTTTTTGTCAAGATACTCATCGAGGGTGCAGATAAATCGCGCAGGATTGCCCACATAAACTGTGTTTGGCGGAACATCTTTTGTGACAACGCTACGGGTGCCGATAATGCTGTTTTTACCTATTTTAACATTGGGCATCACAACTGTATCAGCACCGACAAAAACATTATCTTCAATAGTGATCTTGCCGATTTTGGTGTAACCGAGATATTTTTTAGTGCTGGCATCGTGGGCAAGAAGATACACATTAGGCGCAAGGGTAACATTGTTGCCGATTGAAATAAGCCAACAATGAGACACATCTATTCTCGCCTTTTCGATGCTTGTGTTTTTGCCGACTTTCATACCCATTGACTTCATATCTTCAATAGTGGGGCCATAGTCAACACCCAACCACGAGCGAATGATATCTCTGATTTTTTTCAAAAGTTTCAAAACATCACTTCCTGCTTTTATACTTCAATATCTGCAACTACGGGATAATGGTCTGACGGGAATTTACCATCGGGTCGGTCGGTAAGAACCCTGTAACCGTTAACCTTCACATCATCAGAAACATTTATAAAGTCGATAATTGCAGGGTCACCCTTATCATTAAGCAAGGGATAAAATGCGTTATATGTAACGCTGCTCATTGTGTTATCGGTCGCATATTTTGAGTCAACAAGTCTGCCCGACACCATCTGTTTATAGAGGTCACAGCCCTCATCAAAATTGAAGTCACCTGTGAGAACAATTTTTTCTTTCAGATCTTTTGCAAAATCAAGAAGCAGCTGCAAACCCTTTGTACGGGCTTCGGGTCCTCTGTGGTCAAGGTGAGTGTTCATATGAATATATGTTTCACCGGTTGATTTTGCCTGAAGCTTTGCCCATGAGCATACACGGTGACAAGCTCCGTCCCAACCCTTGCTACCGGCAACATCAGGAGTTTCAGAAAGCCAGAAAGTTCCGCTTTCAAGCACATTGAATTTATCTTTAAGATAAAAAACAGCTGAAAACTCGCCCTCTTTGTCGCCATCCTCTCTGCCGACACCTACATAATCATATTCAGGCAAAGAAGCAGAAAGAGTTTTCATCCAATCATAATGAGCCTCTTGCACACCGAATGAATCAGGAAGCTCCCCTCTGATAAGGTCAGTCACCATCGGATGTCGTTTAGTCCAATGCATTTCGTCAGGACCGTAGCAAAGAATATTGTAACTCATAACTTTTAAATTCATAATTATCACTCCCACAGTATGATAAAGTCATTTTATCAAATAAGTATTTTTATGTCAATCATTGAACGGTATTGTTGTTATAAATAATTAAGCCCGACACTGTTGTATCGGGCATTAAAATTATTTTCTTTTGATTTTTTTGGTAGTTGTTTTTTCAAACTCTGTGTCTCTGAAACGGACTTCGGCAATCTTTTTGAAATTGGGAAGTTTAAGATTAAGCTCATTGATTTTGGCTTTGATGCCATTCTCTTTTTCAGCTTTGGCTGATGAAGATTCATCCTCAACCTGAACAGGATAAACTTCAGCAACAATCTGATCATCCTCACCCTTAACAACAACCTCTTCGATATCATCGATTGAGTCATAAAGCATCGCTTCAAGCTCCTCAGGTGAAACGTTTTTGCCGTTAGAGAGAATGATAAGATTTTTTTCACGGCCTGAAATATAAAGAAGACCGTCTTCATCCATACGACCGAGGTCGCCTGTTTTGAACCATTCACCGTCAAAAGCAGCTTTTGTGGCCTCTTCATCTTTATAATATCCGATAAAGACAATGTCGCCTTTAATCTGAATTTCGCCGTCTTTAATCCGGCATTCAACACCGGGATGAACTGAACCGACACTTGCAGGAGCGTAGTGTTTGGTTCTCATTGTGGCAACAATGGGAGAGCACTCTGTGATACCATAACCGCTTGTGATGGTGATACCAAGATCTCTGAAGCCTGAAACATATTTTTCATCAAGAGCAGATCCACCTGAAATAATCATTTCAAGATTGCCGCCAAAAGCGTCAAGAATCTGTTTGAAGAAAACACGGCGCATATCAATACCGACTTTGAGAAGACCGTTGCTGACTTTAATCATAGTTTTAACAAGTTTCTCTTTGCCCTGGCTACGGATGTTGTCCCAGATTTTATTATACATAACTTTAAGCACAAGAGGAACAACTGAAACATGACCGGGAGCAGCATATTTGATGTCATTAAGAAGCTTTCTTAAGCTTGAGTTAATGAAAACAGGAAAACCTACAAGCATCTGACAAGCAACACCTGCCATAAAGCCAAAAGTATGATAAAGGGGAAGCATAAGAACTGTTCCCTTTGGAATTGAGAGGTTCATAAGGCTTGTGATAGCATCAGTCATAAGACCCTTGTGGGTGAGCATAGCGCCTTTGGGTTTTGATGTTGTG
>JAZRME010000297.1:0-3776 GCA_045647325.1 Acutalibacteraceae bacterium
GTCGGGAATACCGTTTTCATCAAGTGTCAGCGCAACAACTGCAGCGCCGTATTTTTTGACTATCGGCAATATGGAATCCATACTCTCCTGAGAACCGTTGACAGAGTTTATAATCGGCTTTCCGTTATAAATTCTTACAGCCTGTTCAATGGCAACAGGGTCAGATGAGTCAATTTGTAAGGGGAGAGATGACACAGCCTGAATCTCTTTAACAAGCTGTTTTAATGTTTCGGCTTCGTCAATTTCGGGCAGGCCTGCATTTACATCCAAAACATCTGCTCCGTTTTCTTGTTGAGTAACGGCTTCGTTTATAACATAATCATAATCTTTATTTCTTAAAGCTTCTTTGAGCTTCTTTTTGCCTGTAGGGTTAATTCTCTCACCGATAACAGCTGAATTTTCACCGTTGAGAATTACCGTTTTACGAGCTCCTGTGAAAGCGGTATATTCTTTGATTGTGCGCTTAACGGGAGTTTTTGATTTGAGCATATCTGCGAGAGCTCTGATATGTTCAGGTGTTGTGCCGCAACATCCTCCTATAATCTGAACACCGTTATCAATCATCTTTTCACAAGAAAGGGCAAAATCTTCCGGAGTGACTTTATATACAGTTTCGCCGTTTTCAATAGTCGGTAACCCTGCATTTGGCTGAACAGCAACAGGAACAAGAGAATATTCAAGTATTTCATTCACAACGGGCAAAAGCTCGTCGGGACCTAATGAACAGTTAACGCCCAGAGCATCAACACCGAATGATGATAATGCAACAGAAGCTGTTACAGGGTCAGTGCCGAGGAATGTTCTTGCATCAGAATCAAAAGTCATTGTTGCAATAACAGGGAGATCAGAATTCTCTTTAACTGCAAGAACAGCAGCCTTGATTTCAAGCAAATCTGACATCGTTTCAATAATAACAAGGTCAGCTCCGGCTGAAGCTCCTGCAATAACCTGCTTTGAAAAAATGTCATAAGCCTCATCAAAGCTCAGAGAACCCATAGGTTCAAGTAATGCGCCTGTAGGTCCGATATCAAGGGCAACAAATTCAGCACCCGATTGTTTTGCGATTTTAACAGCGCTTGATATTGCGAGGCTGACCTGTTCGTCATCACCCATTTTAAGTCGGTTTGCGCCGAAGGTGTTGGTGGTGACGATATTTGCTCCTGCCTCGACATAGCTTTTGTGAATTGACAAAACTGCATCGGGGTTGATGGTGTTGAAGCTTTCGGGTAATGATCCTGTTTCAAGACCAGCTTTTTGAAGCGCAGTGCCCATAGCTCCGTCAGTTATATAAAATCTTTCAGGGTTAAACATATTTATATCCTCTTGATATTTCTGATAATTTCTGCAGCGTTTTCGGGTTTGTTCATAGAGTAGATATGTACCCCGTTAACACCGTTTTCTATAAGGTCATTGATTTGTGATGAAGCGTATTCAATACCGGCTTTTCTCAGGTCTTCAGGATCGTTTTCGTACTTATTAAGAATATAGATAATATCTCTCGGCAGTGATGCTCCGCACATAAAAATCATTCTCATAATCTGAGATTTTGATGAAATTGGCATAATTCCGGCATGGATAGGTTTTGTTATGCCTTGCTTTGCGGCTCTTTCAATAAATTTATAAAACGAATTGTTATCAAAAAACAGCTGACTTAAAAAGAAATCGGCACCGGCATCTTCCTTTTCTTTAAGATAACGGATGTCGTCTTCAGGGTTTTCGCAGGTGACATGCCCCTCGGGGTAACAAGCAGCGCCAACACGGAGTTCACGCTCTTTTAAAAGAGGAATAAGCTCCTTGGCAAATTTAAAATCTGTAGGTGCTTTGCCCTCAACAATATCACCACGAAGAGCAAGTACGCTTCTGATTCCGTTAGCTACAATGGAATCAATAACGCTGTCAACCTCGTGTTTGTTGGAGTTGATACAGGTCAGGTGCGCTATTGACGGAATGTTGTATTCGTTTTGAATAACAGACGCAAGGTCAATGGTTTTATGGCTGTTACCACCACCGCCTGCAGAATATGTAACGCTGATGAAGTCGGGGTCGAGTTTGCTGAAGCCGTCCATCATAGTGCGGAATTCTGTTATATTAAGTTCCCCTTTTGGCGGGAATATTTCAAAAGAAATGGGACATTTGCTGTGCATTTTATTACTCCTTGTAGTTTTTGTTGTATTCCGTAATATAAAATTCTTCAAGCCATTTTGCGTTGGCTTTTATGTCAAAACCGGCATCAGCTATAGACTCATAGCGGTCCGGTCTTGTGTATCCGTCAGCGAAACAGGTGATTTCTTCAGCCCATTTTTCGGGTGAATCATTAAGGCTCATAACCGACACATCATTCCCTAAAATGCATTGAGAGGGGATAGCGTCTGAAATAAAGCATCTGATTCCCGATGCCTGAGCCTCCACCATTGTTACAGGCAGACCCTCATAAAGTGACGGGAATAAGAACACATCACTTGCGCTGAGAAGCTTATGTATATCACTCCGAAGCCCGAGAAAAACAACATCATCGCCAAGCCCTTTTGAAAGAACTTTGTTTCTGATTTCATTTTCAAGTTCACCGTTACCTGCAAGAAGCAACTTTGATGACGGATGTGTTTTTTTGATTTGTTCAAATATATCAACAATAAATGTGTGATTTTTTTGCGGATTGAATCTTCCTACATTCAGAATAAGAAATTCATTTTCAAAACCAAGCTCCTGACGGATTTCTTTGTTATGTTCAGGGTTATATCTGAATTTTGAAGCGTCAACGGCATTATTCATCATAATAAAACGGTCTTTGTTTTTATGACCGTAAAGCCAGTTGCCTGCTTCTTCGCCACAGATAAAAAGAAAATCTGAATAGGGGAGCATTTTCTTTTTAAAATAATCTCTGAAAAGCAGCTGACCTTTTTCTTTTAAGGTCATACTGTTTCTGACAGGGGCATTATGAGCGTGGCAGACCTTGACTCTGATACCTCTTTTATGAGCTTCGATAAAAGCAAAGCAGCCAAGCTCTGACATGTGAGAGTGAAGAATTTTGTATTCGGGATGCTCATCAAAAAAAACTTTAAGCATTTTTTTATATTTACCGAAATTCTGAGGATGAATGGGGCACATACGATAAATTCTGCCGCCCATAGCCTCAATCTCATCGTCATAAGCGCCTCTTTCCTGCCTGTGAACAAGAAAGTCAAACTGTATTTTGCTTTTGTCGATATTACGGTAATAGTTCATAACCATGGTTTCAGCTCCGCCACGGTTCATAATAGTAAAAAGGTTTAAAATTCTTATAGGTTCACTCATAAAATCACCCCGACTATTATACATTAACTGTTGTGTTTTTGCAACTTTAAAAAATTTTTTAAAAAATTTCAAAAAAAGTATTGACTTTAATCCCAAAATAGTGTAGTATAACTGAGCGCCCAAAAAGAGCGTATGATCCATTAGCTCAGCCGGCAGAGCACTTGACTTTTAATCAAGGTGTCCGGAGTTCGAATCTCCGATGGATCACCACAAGCACCGCAGCGAAAGTTGCGGTGTTATTTTTTTATCAGATGCAGTTGCGGATAAGTGATGAGGAGATTTGAACTCCATTCGTCCATGTGCGACGGTATGCCGAAGGCAGAGGAGCACGGACACAAAAAAGGATAAGCGACAGCTTGCTGTCGAATCTCCGATGGATCACCACAAGCACCGCAGCGAAAGTTGCGGTGTTATTTTTTTATCAGATGCAGTTGCGGACAAGTGATGAGGAGATTTGAACTCCATTCGAAGTCGGAGGCCAAGCG
>JAZRME010000298.1:0-4419 GCA_045647325.1 Acutalibacteraceae bacterium
TCACAATAGTTGCTCCTTTTCTATTTCTATTCTTAATAACTCTCTGCCTTTCTGAAGTCGCTTTCTGACAGCTTCTTCGCTGATACCGATTATTTCTGCTATTTCTTTACTTCGGTATCCTTCTACATAATACAGGGTCATAACAATTTTGAATTTGGTCGGCAGATTCATTATAAGTTCGAATGTTTCAAAATCGTCTTCGCAGATTCCTATATTTTCTATATCATCAAGGCTCTGGGTTTCTCGCCTTAAATGGAACATAAGCATATTTTTGCTGATATTTGTCGATACTTTGATCAGCCATGCCTTCCGATGCTCTTCGTCATTGAACTCCGGAGCTTTGGTAATGTATTTCAGAAATGTGTCCTGAACAACATCTTTGGCATCTTCAGCGTTGGAAAGAATACAGTAGGATATTCTGAAAATCAAGGAACTGTATTTGTCAACAAGTTCTCTGATTTCTTTTTCTGACATGGTTTCTTTGTGGGTCAAATCGAAAAGCACCTCCTTTTCACGAAAACCCCCATTTATAAAACAAAGCAGGAGCTGAAAATGTGAATTTTATTTTATGAATATTTTGTTAATATTTTATTAACAAAATATGAATTAACATATTGGTGATTTATGGATATATGCATACTAAAAGACTACACAGATTATTATCAGATGTAGTCTTTTTGATTATTTGTTTTTTGCCATTTTTTCAATCTTCTCACGGTCAGGTGTTACATTTACAGAGTAATATACATGATAAATCACTTTTCCGGGAGGAGAAGCAGGTGGTTTTTTGAGATTTTTAACATAAGTGTAGTCAACAGGAACAAGTTTCGCTTCTCTTGCTTTGCTGTGATATGCTGCAATTTCAGCTGCCTCAACAATAGCGTCATCGCTTATTTCACGGTTGTCACTTGCAATTATAACATGTGAACCGTGAATTTTTTGTGTATGAAGCCACATATCGTTTTTGTTAGCAGATTTAAATGTCAGCTTGTCGTTCTGAATGTTATTTCTGCCAACCAAAACTCTGAACCCGTCACTTGTTTCATATTCAAGGGGGGCAGATATTTTAATCTGTTTTTTATTGCCTTTGTTTTTTGACTTCATATATCCGCTGATAATCAACTCATTTTTGATTTCATCAATTTCAGCCTGAGTTGAGGCTCTGTCAAGAGCGTCGGATACAGATTCAAGATACTGCAAATCTTCTTCGCCTTTTTCGATGAGGCCTGCAAGCATCTGCTCGGCTGTTTTTGATTTTCTGTAAAGCTTAAAATATTTTTGCGCATTAGCTGCAGGGGAGAGAGACGGGTCAGCTTTTATGCGGATAATATTGTTGTTATCATAATAATTTTCAAGGTCATAATAAAAAGAACCTTTTTCAAGTCGGTAAAGATTAGCGTTAATCAACTCAGCGTTAATTCGCAATTCTTCACGGTCAGCGCACTGTTGAAGCTCGGCTTGTTGAAGATTAAGTTTTTTTGCCGTTCTCTCAATAGCGTTATGCAAAAACTTCACAAGATCTTTGCCTTTTTGCCTTGTGCGTTCAGTACGGTCTTTTTCAAAATAGAAGCTGTCAAGAAGCGAAGAAAAACTTTCTTGTTTCTGACAAATTCGTTTGTTGCCGTATTGTGTGATCTGAGCAAAAGAGAAATCAACAGGAAAACCGTCTTCATCCTTAATTATATAAGGTATGCCTGAACTTTGGTTTGCTGTGTCCTGAAGAAGCTTGATTTCATCAATCAGAAGCTCTTTCTGACGGTTATCAATGTCCCACACAGGGATGTCACCACCGCAGCGATGAGCAATTTCTCTTGAAATAAGAGGGGACACACCCTGAACAGAATTAAGAATAGCAGAAGAAAGAGTTTTATTTTCATTTTCTTCAATTCTTTTAACAATTTCGTCAACACTGACAGCTGTTAAATCAGGCTTGTCTTGAGCCGGTGGAGGGGTATAAGGAAAACCGGGCAAAATCTGTCTTACTGTTGAACGGCTGAGGTCTATACGCTTCATAGCGTCAACGATACGGTTGTTTTCATCAATTAAAATAATGTTGCTGTGTTTAGCCATTATTTCAATTGAAAGGGTAACAGGCACTCTGTCACCGATATCATTAGTTGCCTCAAAGTCAATATATAACACTCGGTCAAGACCTGATTGTCTTACCCCCGTAACAAGACCGTTGGTCAGCTTCTTTCTCATAAGCATACAAAACATCGGTGGTGTTGCCGGGTTTTCAGGTGGGTTCTGTGTGAAATGCACTCTCGGACTGTTTACCCTTACTGACAAAAAGAGTTTATAGCTGCCGCTTCTTGAACGCAGGTGAATAACCAGCTCCTCTCGTGAAGGCTGGTGAATTTTTTCAACTCTGCTACCGATGATGCAGGGTGATATTTCATTTTTTATATGGTTTAAAAATATGCCGTCAAGTGCCATTTTTTTCTCCGTTAAATATATTTAGCAGGGCTTTTCTGCGGAATGATTGTTATGTCAATGTCATCAAATTCGCAACGAAGTCTGGTTGCGAGAACAGAAATCACAGGATTTTCTGTTTCAAAATGACCTGCAGCAAAAAGTGCAAGGCCGCTTTCGGCGCTGTCAAGAAAATTATGATGACCGGCATCACCGGTGATATAAGCGTCAATTCCGGCTTTGCTGATTTCATTGATAAAATCATTGCCTGCGCCGCCGCACAGAGCAACAGATTCAATCAATTTGCCGGTATCATTATATCTTACGCAACCGCCAAGCTCTGACTTGATTTTTTGGGCCAATTCGTCGCAGGTGAGAGGTTCTGACAAAACACCGACTCTCACAAATTCAGCGCCCTCTTCGCAAGGAAAGATTTCTGTATTTTCAATGCCGAGAATTTCAGCAAGGGTGTCATTTACACCACCCTCAGCGCAGTCAAGGCAAGTATGAGCGCAGATTGCGCTTATTCCTGCAGATGCAAGGCTGAACGCTATGTTTCCTTTAAGAAAGCTTTTTTGCGCCTTAAAAATAACAGGATGATGGCTGATAATAAGCTCAGCACCTATCTGGTGAGCGTAATCAACAACTTCGCTTGTGATGTCAAGAGCAAGGGCAACACGGTTTACCTCACGGTTTTCATCACCTATAAGCATACCGCTGTTATCCCAGGTTTCTTGCGAAGCAAACGGACATATTTTGTCAAGATATGCATAAAAATCTTTTACTCTTGCCATAAACCTGCCTCCTCAGCCTGTTTTAAAATTTTAAACAAATTGTCTTTTTCTTCGGACTGTATGTTTGCCTTTTCGAGAGCTTCGGCTCTCTTTTTAAGCCTTGAAATCTGTTTTTTAGCGTAATTCAATGAAGCCTCGTTGTCTTTGATCGGATGATTGCCGATCTGATAATATAGCTCATCCTTTTGGATGATTTCACCGGTGTACTCAGCGCATATTGCAATATAATTTCTGTCATCATAACAAGCGTCTTCACAGATGATCTTAAATCCGTTGTTTACAAAAAATCTGCGTATATCTTCGCTGTGAGTCATCGGTTGAACTATAATTCTTTTGCTGCTGTCTTTAACCCAATCAGTGCGGCCGAGCAGTTCGGTTATAAGGGTGCCTCCCATACCGGCAAAAACAATATCATCACACTCATCAGGCATAACAGAATCAAGCCCATCTGAAAGACGCAGCATAACTTTATCTTCAACATCATAGATGCGAAGGGTTTCTCCGGCGTTTTCAAGTGGGCCTTTTCGCAGATCAGCGGCAATGCCGCAAGGACATTTGCCGCTTCTTGTTAAGTGAGCAGGGAGGTAGCCGTGGTCTGTTCCGATGTCGGCAATCTTTGAACCACAGCGTACCATATCTGCAACCATTTTAAGTCTTTTACTTAAGCTCATTCTTTTGAAGCAAGGAATGCGTTGATATTTTCAACCATTTCATCAACATCAACACCATGAACTGCACAAGCCATTTCAAGTGTTTCACCTCTTGCAGAGGGGCAACCTAAACAGTGCATTCCCATGTCAAAAAAGAATTTAGCTGTTTCTCTGTCGGCGTCAAGAATATCGCCGATGAGCATATCTTTATCAATAGTCATAACCAATACCTCTTTTATAGTTTATAATTAAGCTTTTTTAACGCTGATTGTAACTGTAGCGCCTGCAGCTTCAACATCTTTAGAAAGGTCAGCTGAATCAAGAGAGTCGAAGATAACATCATCAGCAAGAAGCTCTGCTGCTATATGATTTTTGCTTTCAGCAAGAGCAGATGAGATAAATTCATCATCACTTGCCATTGAAACAACGATTCTCTGCTCAACCTGATAGCCTGCTTCTTTACGAAGGAGCTGACTCTGACGGATAACATCTCTTACTGCGCCTTCTTTTTTGAGCTGTTCGGTAATAACAACATCAAGAGCAACAGTAACATTTTCTGAACA
>JAZRME010000299.1:0-8283 GCA_045647325.1 Acutalibacteraceae bacterium
TAAGCCCTTTGGCAAGAACTTCGGAATGAGAAAGCACATCATATTTAACGGCATCATCAAATTTGTTGGGGTCTTTATCATAAACACCGTCAACATTTGTGGCTTTGAATATTACATCAGCCTCTATTTCGGCAGCTCTCAAAGCAGCAGTTGTATCGGTTGAAAAAAACGGACAACCTGTTCCGCAGCCAAAAATAACAACCTCACCGTTTTCAAGATGCTTAACAGCATCACGGGCAACAAACTGCTCAGCGATGGGCTGCATAGCAACAGCAGACATAACTCTCGCTTTAACGCCCAACTGTTCAAGAGCTTCGCAAAGAGCAAGAGAGTTCATTACAGTAGCAAGCATACCCATATTGTCAGCTCTTGTTCTGTTCATAGAGCCGCTTGAACGACCTCTCCAGAAGTTACCGCCGCCGACAACAAGACCAACCTGAACGCCCATCTCGGCAACCTTCTTGACATAAGAGCAGACATTTGTAACCATATCAAAATCGATACCGTGACCTGCCTCACCGGCAAGAACCTCACCGCTTAATTTCAGAAGTATTCTTTTATACATCAGTGTCCCTCCGATTATAAATCTTTTCATTTTATTTTAACTTAAAAAAAGGATTATGTAAAGAGAAAAAAACAAAATAATTTTATATAATTTGATTACGTTTGTCAGGTTTTGTTTTAACAAACATAACTTAATTAAAAAGCTCACTTTTTTCTATTTTTGTATAGACAAAAACAGACAAAAATAGTATAATTGAGTGGAATTTGTATTATTGTAAAAGGAGGAGTACAGTTGCCTGAAATAACCAGAAGCAAAAAAAAGAAACACATTGAAGGCTCTGTGTTCTTCGATACAGTATATGAGATCTGTATGTTCCTGCTTTTTACCGGATACTTCCTTTTTTACGAAGTACGAGTTTTGCAGCTTTTGTTTGTCGGTATCGGCGTTGCAGGTTCAGCGCTTCAGTTTATAGTCAAGGCCTATTTATCTCAATTGAAGCTGCCGTTAAACACGCTGTGGTATTTTTTATTTTTTGTTCTGGCCGAAGTTTCAGCATTCTGGGCTCACTCGCCCACCTACGCCACACAAGGTTATCTCAAGCTTATGGTTTTGTTGATTTTAATCAGCCTCGGCTACTCTCAATATGTCAACACAACCCGACAGGCAGAGCGTTTGTTACAGATATTTGTTTTTTCGGCTGTCGTAATATCACTCGCTCAATTGGTTTTTACCCCTGTAAACGATTGGTTCTCAGGTTATTTCGGCTCAGAGGTAGGAGGTAATAACACCAACACCTTTGGCTTTGTTGTGGCAATAGCTGCAATCATAAGCTTTTACTTCGCTTATGTAAGACAAAAGCGGTTGTATTACATTTTCACAATTCTTTTGCTTATTTGTTCAGTTTTTTCAAGTTCAAGAAAATCACTCGGCGCCATATTAGGCGGTATTCTTATTCTCGTATTTTTTGCCGTAAATAAAAAGCATCGTTTTTTGCATCTGACAGCTCTCTCTTTGGTCAGCGTATTCAGTGTTATACTTTTGCTTGAAGACGAAGTGCTTCACTCTATAATAGGTTATCGTTTTGACAGCTTGTTTGATTTTTTGATTGAAGGCTCTACTAACAGAGAAAACAGTATCAATTTCAGAAAATATTTCATCGATTTTGCAAAAATTCTTTTCAACGAAAAGCCTATATACGGTCACGGGTTTGCTAACTTCTCTATTATTCTTCTTGCTGAAAGTAACGCTAACCAGGAAGTATATGCTCACAATAATTATTGGGAGATTCTTGCAGACCTCGGCATTATAGGTCTGATCTCTTATTATTGGTTCCATGCATGGCTTGCAATAAAAATACTTTCCAAACTTTTTGTTAAAAAAATATCTCCGATTTTATCTTTGGCAATAACATTGCTTATTTCACAGCTTATTCTTGACTGGGGCATGGTGTCTATGATATCTTTTTATCCCCAGGCTGTCTTATCGTTGATATTTGTCTGCTCTTATGCATCAGACTCTGACAGAAAATACCATTATTCTCCCCAACAAATGAGGTGAACAAATGAAAAATGTATTGTTTATATTGAATTTCAATAATTCTTTTGAGGGCAGTTTTATACGCTCAATACTCGCTCTGAGTGAGCAGATTGAAAACGATAACGGTAAGGTTGTATTTCTTATTCCCGAAACCTCAAAACACACTGATTGGGCAGCTCATCTTTCTCAATCCGGCGCAGTTGTGAGCCACTTCTCTGAAAGCAAAACAGGGCTTATAAAAAACACGCGCATAATAAAAGAAATAATTAAAAAATATAATATAGAAATAATTCATTCCCATTTTTGTGATTACAGTCAGCATCTTCCCGTCGCTTTTGCAAAAGCCGGTAAAAAGAATATCGATTACATTATTCACGCTCACAGTAATCCGCCTAAAAAAACACCCCTGTTTGAAAAAATCGCAACTCTCATTATCAATGCTACAGTTTATGTCAGCGTAAGTGATTCAATCCGCAACACGCTCACAATCAACGGCAAACCATCGGTCACCATCTGTAACGCTGTTGATTTTTCAAGGCTCGAATTTACTGACAGCTCTGTTAAAAAAAGTGATTATTTAGCTGAAGGCTGTCAGAGGTCAATTCTTATGTTCGGTCAGGATTTTGAAGAAAAAGGTGTAACTTCAGTTATAAATATGCTCAACGAATATGATAAGGAGCATAAAATTCAGCTTCTTGTTGCCGTTGGCGAAAACACCGACGAAGCCACCAGATCTTTGAGAAATATCTTTAATGACACACCTCATTGGATTAAGCTGCTTTCTGCCAGAAATGATGTAGCAACTTATTTCAATCTTGCTGATGTTTTTGTTTTGGCAAACAAAACAGAAGGAAGCCCGTACACAATGATCGAAAGCGCTTATCTCGGTGTTCCGATTATCTATTACGATGTACCGGGTCAGAATGAAATGTGTATCCCCTGGTCTGTCAGAGTCAGACCTGATGATTTCAAAGAACTTTATACAGCACTTTGCGAAATTTTTGAAGAGGATAAGCAAGAAACCTACACAATGGGTCTTGAATCCAAAGATTATGTTGTTAAAAATTACTCTTTAGGCACATGGGTCTATGAGATAATTGAGTTATATAAAAATATTCACAAGATGTGATAGGAGGATCCGTTTTGAACTACGAAAATCAGGAAAACAAAGGATTGCAAATCAATATAATAGCGTTTCTTCGCCTTGCAATTAAAAAAATATGGATTATCATTTTGTTGGCTGTAGTTTTGGCTGTTGCAGGTTTCGGTGTCTCAACAGTTACAATAGACGACACATATACATCAAAAATATCTTTTGTTGTTAATACCATCGGTGATTCAACTTACGCTGAAAACTCTGACGTTTCAGCATCAATCAATATTGCTTCAACATACAAATACATTCTTGAAAGCCGTTCGGTTATCGAATCTATTGTAGAAAACAGCATTATCCCCGTAACTTATTCTGAAGTTGAACAAGCAATGATTGTTGAAGCAATTTCTGCATCAAGTGTTATTGAAATGACAATCAAAACCACAGATCCTCAGAAATCTTACTCAATAGCCAAAGCAATTGTTGAAAATTACAGCGAAATCGTTTCAGGCATTTATTCAAACGCTGAGCTCAAAGTCTGCGATTATCCGGTTCAGGCAACTCAGCCCGATTCAAACGCTTCAAAACTTCTTATCACTCTTATCGCTTTTGTTCTTGGCGCACTTATAGGTCTTATAATCGTATTCACACTCTACATCATAAACGACACAATCCGTGATGTTGAAGAAATATCCAAAAAAGTTGGTCTTAATATTCTCGGAACAATCAGCCGAATTGAAAAGAAAAATTCACGAGGACTGCTGGTCACCGATAAAAAGGTCGGCTTCGCTTTCACCGAAACTTTCAAAGCTATCAGAACCAAAGTTGAAAGTAACGCTCTGAGAGAGGGCAACAATGTGTTTATGGTTACAAGTGCTTGTGAAAACGAAGGTAAAACAACTATTTCAAGTAACCTCGCTATTACCCTTGCTCAAAACGGAAAAACAGTTCTTCTTATAGATGCTGACTTGCGTAAACCTGCTGTTGCAAATATTCTTGAACTTGAAAAGAATCAATCCAAGGGTCTTTCAGGTGTAATCACAGGCAAAGAAACTCTTGAGTCAACAATCAGATATATTGAAAAATATAACATTTTTGTTATCGCAGGAACTCACTCATCTGACAACCCTTCAGAGCTTCTCTCAACCCCCAAAATGTCAGATATTATCAAAGCTGTCCGTAATGAATTTGATTTTGTTATTATCGACACCGCTCCCGCAAGCGTTGTTACAGACGCAAGTATCATATCTTCACTTTCTGATGCTGCAATTCTTGTAATCTGCGAAAACAGAGCTCCTGTCAGCCGAATCAGAATGTCAATTGATGACATCAGCAATAACGGCACCGAAGTAATCGGTTGTGTTTATAACAACACTGTAACAGGTGCAGTCAGAAAATACGGCAAGAAATACGGCAAATACGGTTATGGTAAATATGGTTACGGTAAGTATGGCTACGGTTCTTACGGTTACGGCTATGGTTATGGTTACGGCTACGGTCAAAACAAAAATTAGGACTGATTTTTAAATATTAATCAACAAAAAACCTTCTTCGCATAAAATAAAGCGAAGGAGGTTTTTTTATGGACGATTTTGAAAACATAATAAAAAAATATCAAAAAGAGCTTATGGAGTTTTCTCTTCAGAACCCTTTGCCTAAAGAAAAAGCAATTCCTGTTTTTTCAGAGCAATTAAGCAAAAATGAAAATATAATTTCTGTTGTTGAAGACCCTCAGCCTGTTGCCGAAGAGCCGGGCGAAACAACAGCATTCCCTATGTACACTGACTATGATGAGTTTTTAAAAAGCAACACCGAAAAAGGTTCGCTCCGGATTCAGGTTTTTGCCGGTGACAGATTTTTTCCTATTCCTAATGCCCGTGTCAGAGTTACCCTGCCACTTTTATCGGCAGATGATATTCAGTTAAGTGACGCCTTAACCGACATAAACGGTGTTGTTGATAACATTGTTTTACCTGCGCCGCCTGTTGAGTTGTCGCAATCACCTGAAACAGCTGCAATAAGACCGTTTGCTTTTTACACAATAAAAGTTGAGCATCCTAAATATGCCACCTCACAATTTGTCAATGTTCCTGTTTTTGCAGGTGTGAAATCTATTCAGGATGTTCAGCTCGTTCCACTTACCGAATCAGGTGATTTCCCTGACAACGTTGTCCGTTTTCAGTCTGACCCGTTTATTGCATTGAGAGGAGCTGAGTCAAATGGCTACACCAATAATACCTGAGTATATCACAGTGCATCTCGGCGCTCCCGACTCCAATGCGAGAAATGTTACTATACCATTCCCCGAATATATAAAAAATGTAGCTTCAAGTGAAATATACCCTACCTGGCCTGAGAACGCAATAAGAGCCAACATTTATGCTCAGACAACTTTTGCGCTTAATCGGATTTTTAATGAATTTTATCGTTCTCAAGGCTACAATTTTGATATAACAAATTCAACACAATATGATCAGGCTTATCGCCATGAGCGTGATATATTTGACAACATCAGCCGTATTGTCGATGAGCTGTTTAACGATTATGTTGTCAGACAAGGTCAGATACAGCCATATTTCACCCAATATTGCAACGGCACAACCGTTACCTGTGACGGACTTTCACAATGGGGCACAGTTCCTCTTGCCCGTAAAGGTCTGTTGCCCTATGAAATATTACAAAATTACTATGGTGATGATATAAGCATTGTATTTAACGCACCGATTAAAGGAAATATTCCGTCATATCCGGGTGCGCCTCTCAGACTTGGCAGCGCAGGTGAAGATGTCAGAACAATTCAGAGACAGCTTAACAGAATTTCACGCAACTATCCTGCCATTCCGAAAATCAGCAACACTAACGGAATATTTGACCGACAGACAGAGGATGCCGTCAAAACATTTCAAAAGGTGTTTAACCTCACGCAGGACGGTATTGTCGGCAAAAACACATGGTACAAAATCAAATATATCTACAATGCTGTAAAAGGTTTATCTGAGCTGTATTCTGAAGGCATTTCAATCAGCGAGGCAGACAGAATTTATTCAACCGTTGTGCGCCGTGGAGACAGAGGAATACCTGTTCAGACAATTCAGTATTATCTTAATTTCCTCGCTTTTTTTAACCCTAAATTGAGCCCGGTGAATGTTGACGGAATTTTTGGTCAGCAGACATACGACGCTGTTTTGACATTTCAAAAAAACTACGGTCTTGATGTTGACGGTATTGTGGGCAGAAACACATGGAACAAACTTCAGAATGCATATCAGGGAGTATTGCGCACTTTACCCAACGAATATAAAAATTTTTCTTCACTTATATACCCCGGATATTTTATCACAACAGGCGCCACAGGTCCTGCCGTTTATCAGGTTCAGCGATTTATAAGACGCATAGCACAAAATAACTCTGCAATCCCCTCTGTTGATGTTGACGGAGATTTCGGGCCAAAAACACAAGCAGCTGTCAAAGCTATTCAGGCTCAGGCAGGGTTGCCTCAGACAGGTCAGGTCGGGCCACAGACATGGCTTTATATGGCAGATTTGTATGATGAATATTCCTGACGCATAAATCACATCAAAAAGTTAAATAATAGTTATAAATATTTTATAAAAGGTAAAATGCTATGAAAAATAAAATCCCTTTTAAAGATACTTATAACGATAATGTTGCTTTTCTTGACAGCTATTTCAGATCAAGTGAAAACTTTGACCTTGTCGCCCGTGAAATCAAAATTGGTTCCCGACCGGCAAAACTTTATTTTATTGACGGTTTTGCTAAAGATGACATTCTGGAACGGGTTATGGAATTTGTTATGCAGTTAAATGACGATGACCTGAAAAGATGTAAAACTGCAAGAGAATTTGCCAACAACTTTTTGCCGTATATAGAAATCGATGTTCACAGTGAGGTTGAGACTTTTTCAACCTTTGTTTATGCCGGAGCTATCGGTATGATTATTGATGGCTATAAAGGCGGACTTCTTATTGACGCCAGAACTTACCCTGTCAGAAGCGTTGAGGAACCTGACAACGACAGAGTTTTGCGTGGCGGAAGAGAAGGTTTTGTTGAAACTATTATATTTAACACAGCTCTTATCAGACGAAAAATCCGCACCCGCGAACTGACTATGGAAATTCATCAGGTTGGTGAATGTTCAAAAACTGATATTGTTTTGTGCTATCTTGAAAACAAGGTTGATAAAAAGCTGCTGAAACATCTGCAAAAAAATCTCAGCAATATTAAGGTAAACGCGCTTTCAATGAGTCAGGAAAGTCTTGCAGAATGCCTTGTAAAAAAGCAATATTTCAATCCTTTCCCAAAAGTAAGATATACAGAGCGCCCTGATGCAGCTTCAGCGTGTATTTATGAAGGCGACATAGTCGTGCTCGTTGACGGCTCACCTGCTGCGATGATTGTTCCGACAAGCTTTTTTGAGTTTTTGCAAGACACCAATGATTTTTATTTTCCTCCTATTGTCGGATCATATCTGAGAATTGTGAGAGCCATTATTTTCGGCCTTGCTCTTTTGCTGACACCTGTATGGTATCTGTTAATTCAAAACCCTGAGTATATTCCTCAATGGCTTGACTTTATCAAAATCAATGACCCTTATTCTATTCCCATATTTTTGCAGCTTATGATGATAGAGCTGGTTGTTGATGCCCTTAAATTGGCATCACTCAACACACCAAACTCTTTAAGCAACTCTTTGAGTATAATCGGAGCTCTTGTGCTTGGTGAACTTGCTGTTTCAGCTCAGCTTTTTTCATCAGAGGTGGTTTTGTTTATGGCATTTGTTGCTATAGCTAACTTCGCTCAGCCAAGCATCGAATTGGGGTACGCCTTCAAACTGTCACGGGTTTTCATTTTAGCTATGACAGCGGCTTTTAATATTGTCGGATTTTTTATAGCGTTGATACTCACAGCGCTGACAATAGCCTTCACTGCCACCATCTCAGGCAAAAGCTATCTGTATCCCCTTATCCCATTCAAACCAAAAGCGTTGCTCAGCTTATTTTTCAGGTTGCCGATAAACACAAAAAATAACTAAAAAACAAAGGCTGTACCTGACGATCATCAAGGTACAGCCTGAGCTTTAAAATTCAGTTATAATCGGCTCATATTTTTCAATAAGCTCATTGATAAC
>JAZRME010000300.1:0-10868 GCA_045647325.1 Acutalibacteraceae bacterium
CTTATTGATGAGGCTGCGTCAAAAATCAGACTCAGAGCATTTACTCCTCCTGAAAATATCAAAGAGCTTGAGGATAAAATCAAAGCTGTCTGTGATGAAAAATCTGCCGCTGTCAACAGTCAGAATTATGAACTTGCAGCAAATCTGAGAGATGAAGAAAAAGAGCTTCAGAAAAAGCTTGATGAAATAAAAGAAAGCTGGAATCGCAAAAATTGCGAAATGAAAGGCGAAGTTACTCCTGAGGATATAGCAGCTGTTGTGTCAGAGTGGACTCATATTCCTGTTGTTCAGCTCACGCAGGAAGAAAGTCAGCGTTTGCTTAATCTTGAAGAAGAAATGCATCGCAGACTTGTAGGTCAGCAAAAAGCTGTGTCGGCTATTGCCAAGGCTATCCGTCGAGGCAGGGTAGGGCTCAAAGACCCGAACAGACCGACAGGTTCATTTATATTTCTCGGACCGACAGGTGTTGGTAAAACGGAGCTTTGCAAAACCCTTGCTGCGACGATGTTTGGCGATGAAAATGCTCTCATAAGACTCGATATGTCAGAGTATATGGAAAAGCATACAGTTTCACGCATGGTCGGTTCCCCTCCGGGTTATGTCGGTTATGATGATGGCGGTCAGCTCACCGAGAAGGTGCGCAGAAAACCTTATAGCGTAGTTCTTTTTGATGAAATTGAAAAAGCTCATCCCGACGTGTTTAATATGCTGCTCCAGATTCTTGATGACGGTGTGCTCACTGACTCTCAGGGCAGAAAGGTTGATTTTAAAAACACAGTAATTATTATGACTTCAAATGTCGGCGCAAAGCTTATAAGCTCAGGCGCAGGTAAGTCGCTTGGTTTTAATGCTGATGAAAATTCAGGTGCATTGAGCGACAGCAAAATTCATGATGCGGTTATGGGTGAACTCAAAAAGCTTTTCAGACCCGAATTTCTCAACAGAGTTGATGAAATTATCGTGTTTGAGCAGTTGAAAAAAGACCATATAAAAGAAATCGCATTGAGAATGTTAAAAATTTTGCACGAGCGCACAAAAAGTCTCGGAATTGACCTTGAGTTTGATGAAAGCGCAGTGTCAGAAATAGCAGATGAGGGCTTTGATGCCGTTTATGGAGCAAGACCTCTCAGAAGAGCAATTCAGTCAAAAATTGAAGACCCGTTAAGCGAAAAAATGCTTGATGAGTCTATTGTTCCGGGCAAAAAATATATCTGCAGATATGAAAGCGGCAGCTTTGTTTTTTCTGAAATTTAATTTAAGCGCAGTATGGCTCAGGCTATACTGCGTTTTTGTTGACTTTATTACATATAAATGTTAAAATATAATGACTTTTTGTGTGTCTGAGGGGTGAGCTGATGGCGGTTTATAAAATAGCCGGTCTGACTGTTGAATATGATTGCCGTTATGAGCTTCTTGAAAGCAGAAGTAAAAAATACCTCTGCGATGAAAAAAAGGCTCAGATAAAGCTTAGCCTTGATGATGATTATTATATCTCAAGGCGAAAGATGCTTCCGGGTGTTCCTGACAGTGAAATCGAATATATGGGAATGGGAACTGCATTTTACAAAGAGCTTCTCTCTTATGAGGGGATGATGCTTCATGCCTCAGCGGTGGCGCTTGACGGCTCTGCTTTTCTTTTTTCAGCCCCGAGCGGAACAGGCAAATCAACCCACACACAAGGTTGGCTCAGAGTTTTTGATAAGGCAGAAATCATCAATGATGATAAACCTGCTATAAGAAAAATTGACGGCAGATATTACGCTTTCGGAACTCCTTTCAGCGGCAAGTATGATATAAATCTCAACAAAGGTGTTTGTGTCAGAGCTATCTGTTTTTTAGACAGAGGCAAAAATAAAATCAATCATCTTGATTATCAGAGCGCTGTGACACCTCTTTTTAATCAGACAATCAGACCTGATGACGAGAGCAAAATGGACTTGCTGTGTCAGAGGGTTGAAGATGTGTTAAATCACATTGATTTTTACAGTATGTTTTGTGACAGAAGTGATGAAGCCGTTAAAATGGCTTATAATATGATGAAATAACGGAGCAGATATGAAAAACAGAGACAGACAAAAAGACAAAGCTGCGATTAAATGGATGTATCTCGTATCTAAAAAGCACCTTGGCGGTGTAATTATTTACGGGGTGCTTAGTGTCGTTTTGGCTTTTGCAGGTGTGTTGTCAGCTTTTGGAACAAAAAATGTTGTCAACGGCGCAACTTATGGTGATATTGACCTGTTGACCGGTGGCGCAGTTATTCTTGCTGTGATTTTAGCCGTTCAGTTTGTTTTTAAGGTTATCAGCAGAAATATTTTTGAGCGTTCAAAAGCTAAAATTGAAATTAAAATAAAAGCGCATATGTTTGAAACTGTGTTAAAAAAAGACTATAATGCACTGTCAGACTTTCATAGTGGTGAAATTTTAAACAGGCTGACATCAGATGTTATCGTTGTCACAGACGGTGTTATGAGCCTTTTGCCTAAGGTGATTACATTGTTGACCCGATTTATTGTGGCTGTGTCTGTGATGGTCAGCTTTGATCCGTTTTTTACCGTGATTTTTGTTGTCGGTGGCGGTGCAGTTATAGGGGTATCGAGATTATTCAAAAAATATCTTAAGTCTATTCATAAAAAAAGTCAGGAATCTGACGGCAGAGTGCGCTCTTTTATGCAGGAATCCGTAAGCGAAATTCTTGTTATCAAGGTGTTTGATGCTTATGAGCGAATGCGTGAAAAAATCGGTCAGCTTATGGGCGAAAATTATAATATCAGAATTAAAAGAGCAACTATGAGTATTTTTGCCAACAGCGGTGTAAATCTCATTTTTACAGCAGGTCACCTGTTTGCTATTATCTGGGGTGGTTTTCGTGTGTATGAGGGCCATCTTGATATCGGTGAGCTGTCAGCTATTCTTCAGCTTGTTAATCAGATTCAATCTCCGCTTGCTTCATTGTCAGGCATTCTGCCTACTCTTTATGCAACAATAGTGTCTGCAGAAAGACTTATGGAATTTGAAAATTTACCTGATGATATTTCAACAGGTGAAAAAATTGACGATATAAACGGTTTTTATAACAACTTCAAGGCCCTTAAACTTAATAGTGTCAGCTTTGATTATGGGCGTGACAGTGTGTTAGACAGCGCTGATTGTGTTATCGAAAAAGGCGATTTTGTTGCTGTGACAGGTATTTCGGGTATCGGTAAAAGCACTTTGTTTAAGCTGCTTATGGGAGTGCTTAAAAGCCAAAGCGGTGAAATCTGTTTCACAGGTGACAATATTAACCGTGTAGCTGACAGAGAAACAAGAAAACTTTTTTCTTATGTGCCTCAGGGCAATCTTTTGTTGTCAGGTTCAATTTATGAAAACATAACATTTATGAGCCGTGACAAAACAAAAGCTGAAATTGATAGAGCTGTAAGATTGAGCTGTTGTGATGAATTTATAAACGAGCTTGATATTGGCCTTGATACCGTTATCGGTGAAAGAGGTCACGGGCTTTCAGAGGGTCAGGCTCAACGCGTTGCTATAGCGAGAGCTATTTTGTATGATGCCCCGATTATTTTGCTTGATGAGGCTACCTCAGCTCTTGATGAGGCAACAGAAACCCGTCTTATAAATAATCTCAAAGAGCTTAAAGATAAAACATTGTTGATTATAACTCACAAAAAGGCTGCTCTGAGTGTGTGCAACAAAGAGCTTAAAATAATTGACGGAAAAATATTTTTAAAAGAAGCAGGTGATTATGATGAAAATCAAGGCTGAATATAAACTTCGTCAGGTTGGCGGAATGAAAATTGTTGTTTCTACGGCAAGTATGGATTTTCAAGGGATAATCACAGTTAATGATACAGCAGAATTTATCTGGAAAATGCTTGAAAATTCTGCTGATAAAGAAGAAATTATTTTTGCCCTCGCTAAAGAGTGTAATGTTGATGCCGAAGATATAAGAGGGGATGTTGATGAGTTTATCAACACTCTTGAAAGGGCGGGTATAGTTGAGTGATACACCTTCTTTAAAAGAGATGTCAGCCGTCATTGAAGAAGTTTTAGATTCAGACGGCGAGGTTAAAATCAAGGCTTCGGGCAACAGTATGGAGCCTGTTATAAAAAACGGAAAAGATATAGTTGTTATCAGAAAGCTTAAAAGGGATATCAGAAAAGGCGATATTATTCTTTTTAAAAGAGATAACAATTCACTTGTTCTTCATCGGGTTACAAGGCTCAACGGTGATGATCTGACTTTGCGTGGTGACAGTCAGTGGACATCCGAGCTTGTAAACAAATCCCGTGTTGTCGGAATTCTTGACTGCATTGAAAGAGACGGCAGGGTAATCAGTGTTGAGGATAAATATTTTAGCCGATATAAAATAACTCTGCCTTTAATCAGGTGGAAAAACAGATTAATAAATTCAATTAAGATTAGATTAGGAGCAAAAAACAAATGATAAGCACAGTTAATGTAGGACTTCAGTATGGCGGCAGAGAGCTTTTTAAAAATGTTGATATGACATTCACAAAAGGCAACTGTTACGGACTTATCGGCGCAAACGGCGCAGGTAAATCAACTTTTTTAAAAATTCTTTCAGGTGAAATCGAACCTAATAAAGGTGAGGTTGTTTATACTCCGGGTGAACGCCTTTCTGTTCTCAAACAGAACCACTTTGAGTTTGATGATTTTTCTGTTATCCGTACCGTTCTTATGGGCAATCCCGAACTTTGCAAAATTATGGATGAGCGTGACGATCTTTATTCAAAAACTGACCTGACCGAAGAAGAAGGTATCAGAGTTTGTGAAATAGAAGATGAATTTGCAGAAATGGGTGGCTACAGCGCTGAAAGCGATGCTGAAATTCTCTTGAACGGTCTTGGTGTGACCAATGAATTTCATTATCTTCAGATGAATGAGCTGACCGACGCTATGAAGGTTAAGGTGCTTCTTGCTCAGGCACTTTTCGGCAATCCTCAGATTCTTCTTATGGACGAGCCGACCAACCATCTTGATATTGATGCGATAAGTTGGCTTGAAGAGTTTTTGATTGAGCTTGACAGCACAGTTATTGTTGTTTCTCATGACCGTCACTTTTTAAATAAGGTATGCACTCATATTGTTGATATCGATTTCGGTAAAATAGCTATGTATGTGGGCAACTATGACTTTTGGTATGAATATACTCAGATGGCTCAGCGTCAGCTTCGTGAACAAAACAAAAAAGCTGAAGCCAAGAAAAAGGAGTTGCAGGAATTTATTGCCCGATTCAGCGCAAACGCTTCAAAATCAAAACAGGCAACAAGCCGTAAAAAGCTCCTTGACAACCTTGTTATTGAGGATATTCCTGTTTCATCAAGGCGTTTTCCGTTTGTTGATTTTAAACCTGACCGTGAAGTCGGTAACGATTTGCTCACCGTCAGCGGAATTTCAAAAACCATAGGCGAGAGAAAGGTGCTTGATAATGTAAGCTTCACCATCAAGCCGAGAGAGAAAGTAGCTTTTGTCGGAACAGACAGCCTTGCCAAAACAACTCTCTTCAAAATTCTTATGGGTGAAATTGAGCCTGATGAGGGCGAATTTAAATGGGGTGTAACTACATCACAGTCATATTTCCCCAGCGATAACTCTGAATTTTTTGACGATTGTGAAGACAGTCTTATCGATTGGTTAAGAAGATATTCTGATCTGATTTTTGAATCAGATGTGCGTGGTTGGCTTGGCAGAATGATGTTTTCAGGCGAAGAAGCCACCAAAAAAGCCAAGGTGCTTTCAGGTGGCGAAAAGGTTCGCTGTATGCTTTGCAAAATGATGCTTTCCGGCGCTAATGTTTTGATTTTTGACGAGCCTACAAACCATCTTGACCTTGAGTCAATTGCATCTCTCAACAACGGAATTATCAAATTCCCCGAGACTGTTTTGTTCACTTCTCATGACCATCAGTTTGTTCAGACAATAGCAACAAGAATTATTGATGTGACAACAGGCAGTTTTTATGACAAAGAAATCACTTTTGACGAATATCTCGAAGAAATGGCAGAGAAAGCCTCTCTTGCCTGAAAAACGAAATAGAAAAAGCTCCCATACGGGAGCTTTTTTGTTATCCTAAAATATTCTGAAAAAATCCACCATTATCATTGTTTGTGTTTTCACTTTCGGTGGGAGCCTCTGTCGGAGCTTCGGTAGTTGTTGTGGGTTCAGCGCCCCAGACGGTGAGAATAACCTGTGAGCCCTTGGGATAGACATCACCGCTGTTAAGGCTCGACTGATAAACAGTGCCTTCAACATATCCGCCCGGGTTATTCTTTTCAACCTTTGATACTTTATATCCGGCTTTTTCGAGTAAAGCTTTAGCTTCGTTATAATCAACGCCGACAATTCCGTTTGAGGGGAATGAAACATACTCAAGGCCCTTGCTGACAGTAAGAATTATTTTACTTTTTCTGTCAATCTGAGTGCCGGGGGCGATATTCTGACTGATAACAACGCCTTCTTCAACAGATTTGCTGTAAGATTCCTGCTTCTGAATAGTGAAGTTTGATGTGAAGTATTTATCATTTATAATATCATCATAGTCTTTATTGATAAATGAGGGGACTTCAACAAGCTCCTGAACAGGAGAAGTGGTTGTGTTTTCATTACTGTTGTCAGTGTTAAGCAAGGCAAGACAGATTCCTATAGCTGCAACGCCGATGATAATAATTGTGGCGAATGCGACAAAGGTCATTCTTCTGTTTTGCTTTTTCTGTTTTTCAGCTTTTTTCTCGGGAGTTTCAACAGCTCTTACAACCTGCTCAGCTCTCTGAGTAGTGCGGATTTTTTCAACATCCATTTTATCAGCTGCTGCAACAGCGTTTGGTGACGCTGATAATTCATCTCTGAGCTCATCAACCGTTCTTATACGGTCATCGGGCAAAATCTGTAAAGCGTTGACAAGGCCGTTTATAACATAAGCGGGGAGCTGCTCGGCAAACTTGCCGGGAATCATCAGCCTGTCATTTGCAACACGCTCCTGAGCGTCAATCGGATCAGTGCCGATAAGTGTGCGATAAAGAACTGCGCCGAAAGCATAAATATCTGTTCCGGGGCCTTGTCTGCCTTCAAAACCGTATTGCTCAAAAGCAGCATAACCGGGAAAAATCTCTGTTTTAAGGTCGGTGTGAGCTGAACGGACAGCGCTGATACTGAAACCTGTGATACGGATTTTTCCGTCAGGGGCAACAATAAGGGTTGAGGGTGAAATACCTCTGTGAACGATGCCTGAATTATGGAGAGTGCCTAATGTAGAGAGGGCAGGCATAAGCATCGGACGAGCTTTTTCCCAAGAAATATAACCTGATGAGTTGTTTCTTAAAAGATGCTCTCTTAAAGTGATGCCGTCAATGTTTTCGGTTATGGCGTAACAGGTGCCGCCGCCTTCAATAATATTATTAACTTTAATCAAAGCTGAAAGCCCGTTAAGACGCATAAGTTTGCGCCACAATTCAGTGAAGCTCTGAAGATATTCGCTGAAAAGTTTTTTCTTACCTTCTGCAGCAGAGACGGTGAGCATTTTGGGGTCACGCTTTGCAACATCAATCGGAAAATATTCACGAATGTTTACAGCTTCTCTCGCGGTGAGGTCAAAGCCCATATAGGTAGCTCCGTCACCGTTGAATTCAAGAAGTTTGCCCACAAGATAACGGTTGCCTATAACTGTACGAACGGGCAAATAATCGGCAGGCTGTTGAGAATCGACATGAAAACCGCAATACGGACATTGTTTTTCAGCGCCGATTTCTTTCATACAGCTCATACATAAATTATCTGAATTTATCATAGCCATCTTCCTTTCCAGAATATTGGCAAATAGCCTGAAACATCTTTTCATATTATACTAACACAAAAACAACTTATTTGTCAAGAAATGAGAGCATAACTAAAAACTTCCTTATACGAGGCTATCGCATAAGGAAGCTTTTTTAGTTTATTTCATAAACGGTGCTTACGCTGTTATCTTTCAAAACAGATTTGCCTTGAGAATAAATCATAAGCTCACCGCCCGAAACCGATTCGGTGTCTGTGTTGGCGGCAGACTTATAGTTTCTGATGTAGGCAAAGTCTTCACCTTTGATAACAAAATGTTTAAAGCTGATATTATTGTCAATTGTTTTTGATTTTTTACCGTCATAGACTGCGATTGATGTTTGTTGAATATCTCCGTTTTCATAAACACCGTTAAAAGTTATAACTGTGTTTTGATCGGTGACGATAAATTGTATGTTGTTTTCACTTATAAGAGTCGCTTGAGTATCAGGTGAAAAAACATAAAGATCAGCCCGGTTCTCATTGAGCTTTGTGAAATAGACTTTTCCGTTTTTAATTTCATAAGATATAACATTGTCACTGATTAAAACGGACTCACCTATAGTTTTATCACCGACTGTGTTGATATATAGGTCAGAAACTGTTTCGCCTGATAAAATGCAGGTGAGAATAGTGTTCTGATCAAGGAATTCATAGTCAGCTTTATAGGCGTTGCCTTCAGGCGAAAAGTCATAAGTGGTGACTTTATTGCCGTCATATCGTGAATATTTATATCCCTTGCTGATTTCGTAATTATCGCTTAATTTTTCAATAACATCATCAATAGCCTCAGAAACAGTTCCGGCCTGGGCAATCTGATAAATACTGTCCATATCAATCATCCGGTCAGAATCAATGCCTGTGATCTGATAAATAATTCTTGGGGCGCCTGTGTCAGCGAAGGATATAAGGTTGTCAATCTTTACGCTGCTTGCAAGTTCTTTGCTCATAACCCCGTCAAAGACCTTGATTTTATATTCAGCAGGAACAGCAAGACCGAGATCAAGCTTGTCAAGGGCAAGTCTGATTTCATCACGCAGAAGTTTCTGATTATATTGAGCGATTGCGTTGTTATACGCTTTTTCGTCAAGCTTTGTTCTCTTAAAGAAAAAGCCTACAGTTACAAGATAATCATCTCTTACAGGTTTAAGCATTGTTGCGTCTGAATCCTGATAAGAGTCATTTATAAAGTCATTCCAATTAAGCTTGGCCTCGTTTTTGACAAAATAATATAAATTGCCGCCCGGGGTATAGCTGTCAAGATGAACCTCAGCAACGTTATCTGAAATTTTAATCGGTTGCTTATCACCCGTAATTTTATAAAGAGTAGGTGAGTCATAATTGCTGTCAGGTTGGGTATAAAAAATCTCTAATATTTCACTGTTGCTGACAGCCTTAACATTGTTGACATCACCGAGAGATTCTACTGTTTCACCAAATCGATAACGATAAAGCATTGTGTTACCGTTTCTTTCACGGGTGTAATAAACTATGTCACCCATAGGGGGTATAAAATATTCCGTTGCATCGGCCGCAACCATTTCGGTTTCTCTTGTCTGAGTGGAATAAACGTAATATTTTTTACTGCCGGCTTCATTTTTAGTGTAATAAATGAAGTTGCCTGTTTTATCCATGTGCCAATTTTCATCAATGCCTGTAACAATCACAGAACCTTGATTTTTAACGGAATTTCGTTTAGTGAAATCAATTACTCTGATGTCATATTTGCCTGTTTTTGAGTCAGTGTCTTGTGAATAGGTAAGTATATTGCCGTTATCAGACAGTTTGATTTGCGACACATTTTCAATCTTTAAAATATCGTCATTCTCTAAAACAATGTTTACTGCAGATTGTTTTTCATAAACAGCAACAGCGCTGTAGGCAAAGTCATCAAGGTGAAAAAATGAAATGTAAATCGCTGCAACAACGCAGATAACCAGAGCCGCAACAATACTTACACGAATAAATTTAGGATAACTGCGCTTCTTTTTATCAGCGCTTCTGATATGCTCTGTTTTTTCAGCACTTTCCTGAGCTGAGTGGTCGGTGACGACAACGTTATCTTCAAACTCAATGATTTCAGCGCTACGGATATCATCAAGAGGCTGAATATCAAAGCCGTTTTTCATTTCTTTGAGTATTGAAGAAAGCTCAGGGGAATTTTCCGCCTGAGCCTTGTTAACGTTGTCAGGTTGTCGTTTGTTATTCATGTGACATCCTGCCTTTGAAGGTTATTTTTTAGCGTTGATAGCAGCTTTGGCTTTTGCAACAATGTTTTCTGCTGTAAGACCATAAATTTTAAGCATCTCAACTGCCGGGCCTGAACCGCCGAAAACATCTTCAACGCCCACTCTCATCACGGGAACGGGACAAGTCTCGCAAACTACCTCAGCAACAGCTGAACCGAGACCGCCGATAATATTATGCTCTTCGGCTGTAACGATTGCGCCTGTTTCTTTAGCTGCCGCAATAACAATGTCTCTGTCAAGGGGCTTGATAGTATGCATATTGATTACTCTTGCGTTGATGCCTTCGTTTGAGAGGGTCTCTTTAGCTGCGAGAGCTTCACTTACCATAAGTCCGGTTGCGATAATTGTGACATCGTTGCCGTCACAAAGCTGAACACCCTTGCCAATTTCAAATTTGTAATCAATCGGGTTGATTCTCGGAACGGCAAGACGGCCGAAACGAAGATATGCAGGGCCTTCATAATCAGCCATAGCGAGAACAGCGGCTCTTGCTTCAACATCGTCAGCAGGGTTGATGATAACCATACCGGGGATTGAGCGCATAAGAGCGATATCTTCACAGCACTGATGACTTGCACCGTCTTCGCCAACAGAGATACCGGCATGAGTCGCGCCTATTTTAACATTAAGATGGGGATAGCCTACGGTGTTACGGATCTGCTCAAAAGCTCTGCCTGCGGCAAACATGGCAAAGGAGCTGGCAAATGCGATCTTACCGGTGGTAGCAACACCGGCGGCAACGGAAAGCATATTTCCTTCTGCGATACCGCAGTTAAAGAAACGCT
>JAZRME010000301.1:0-3739 GCA_045647325.1 Acutalibacteraceae bacterium
GTCTTGAAGCAGATAGCTGCAAGAGCACCGTTTTCATCACATTCAACATCGCCCTCACCTGCTTTTTCACCTGCGATAGGAGCTGAGAAAGCAATTTCATCAAGAAGCATATCAACAGCATCGCCTGTGTAACCTGCACAAGCATATACGGGATATACATTACCTTCGCTAACACCCTTATTGAGAGCACCTGCGATTTCTTTACGGGTGAATGTTTCACCTTCAAAGAATTTATCCATTAAATCTTCATCTGATGTAGCAACTGTTTCTGTAAGGATGTCGAGCATCTCAGAAATTTTAGCATCATCAGGCATAGGAACTTCTGTAGGCTTGCCGTCTTTGTATTCATAAGCTTTTCTTGCTGCGAGGTTAACATAGCTCTTAACCTTACCGTCAACAACATAAGGAACAACAACGGGGCAGACAGAGCTTTTATGCTCTTCTTTGATAGCCTCAAAAGTTTTATAGAAATCGGCATTTTCACCGTCACAGCGAGTAACGGCAAACATTCTTGCGATGCCTCTCTTTTTAGCGGCTTTATAAGCTTTCTCTGCGCCTACATCATAGCCTGAACCGGCTGATGTGACGATAAGAGCGCATTCAGCAGCACGGATACCTTCACTCATTCCGCCTGCAAAGTCAAAAAGGCCGGGAGTGTCAACTATATTAATTTTGCAGTCTTTCCACTCAATGGGGGCTACTGCACTTGATACTGAAGTTTTACGACGCTTCTCTTCTGCGTCAAAGTCAAGAACTGTATTGCCGTCAGCAACTCTGCCCATACGGTCAGTAAGACCTGCCCAATAAAGCATAGCCTCAGCAAGAGTTGTTTTACCTCTTGAACCATGTCCTGCAATAACGATATTGCGAATGTCTTTAGCATTATAAGTTTTCAATGATGTTTCCTCCTTCGCCACCATGGTAGCTTTAGCTCGTCGGAACCCGACGATAGGGCTATTATATCACCTAAAAATGCCGTTTTCAAGCATTTTACATAAAAAATTTTTATTTTCTTAAAAAAATATATTAACTTTTTCGTCAAAATGACAAATTTAAGTCAGCACTTGCAATTCATACCACAAATTTGTTATAATGATATGGTGTGAAAGGAGGTACTGTATGAAAAACGACTCTCAAAAGCCAATATTAAAATTTGAACCGGGTTCACGACAACCCTTCATACTCTACCTTATATCAATAACAATCATTACAGCTGTTATAGTTATTGTGTGTTTATTGACAAGCGGACTCTCTCTTCCTAAACCAAGCGAAGACATTATCGGCGACATCAATCTTGACGGTTCGGTTAATTCAGCTGACATTCTCTTGTTATCACAATATCTTTCAGGAAATGCTGATTTTAACGACAAGCAGCTTATCGCTGCCGATGTTGACACAGACGGCGCTATCAACACAAAAGACTCCATTTTGCTTATGCAACATCTCGGTCTTGACTCATTAAACAATAGCGTACCCACAACATCACCACAGCCAACTGAGTCAACCACAGGCTCTGATGAAACAGATGATAACACATCAGCTCAGATTGAAGAGGAACCGACATCCGAAAGTGAAACTACTGCGCCACAGATTGATATTGATTTTATCAGCTCAGGCAAGTCTCACAATTCTGCTTTTGTCACAGGTGAAAACGGTGTTTATTATGTAGCAAGAATCACCAACTCCTGGAAATCATCTGACGGCAGATATATGTACCAGATTGAAATGACTGTTAAAAACAACTCATCTAAAACGGTTTATAATACTTCAGCTGATATCAACCTTAATGAAACAGTTACGGTGGAAAAAAATTGGGATTGCACAGCATCAGTTGAATCAACATCAGTAAAAATCAAAACTTCAAATGACGGCAAAATATCTGTCGGAGGCACATTTAACTGCGGATTTATTATTTCAGCAGGTTGCCCAATAACAATCAACTCAGTTACAAAATAAACGAAGACCTGTTCACTTAATTGTGAACAGGTCTTATTTTATGCTAATGTTATTTTATAAGCTTTGATTGTCGGTGGGTCTGTGGATTCAGCCTCGCCGTTGAAAGCTATCACAAGGCTCTGACCGTATGCGAGTTCAGATCTTGGAACAATGTTGCCTTCTTTATCATATACAACTTCATCACCATAAAACTCAACAAGTGTTCCGTTGTCAGAATAGAAGTCAAAAACCTCGCCTAAAGCTGAATTAAACTGCACGTAAAATTCGCCTTCACCGTCTGAAGAATTTCTGACACTGTAGAAGCCCTGAATTGTTCCGATTTCACCGGACTTTACTTTTTGATCAACCTGCTCAGGGGTGAGACTTGACTCACTGCCTGAACAAGCTGCAAGGGATAACACCATTATCAAAGCAAGAATAAATGCAACTACCCTTTTCATATTTTACCTCTTACTGCCATGAAAGTTTAACTGTGTTGCCGTTAACTGAGAATGTGCCTGAAGTAACACCGTCACCCTCTGTGAAAGTGAACTTACGATAACCAGCGTTAGTATTGTCAGCATTCATAGCGTCAACATTGTTATAAATTGTTGTTACAGCCTTAAGACCTTCAACAAAAGCAGCTGTCATTTCTTCATCTTTAAGAGTGATTGAGGTTGTAACTCTGAGATCGTTAGTGTAAATTGAGCCAACAAGAACACCGCCTGATACACCAAGCTGACCGGGAACGAAGCCTGTCTGCCACCAGCTGTCTTTCTGAGCTCTTGAGAAAAGAAGTTTGTCGTTCTGATAAAGGTTGAGGCTGATGGGAAGTCTCTCTTTATCACTTACAGCGTTGTAGTGGTTAAGACCGGTATCGTTATCTGTTGCCTTTTTAGTACGGTTGTAAACACCGATTTCAGCGCCGATAAGAACCATACCGTACTGACCTTTCCAAAACTGAACCATCCAGTCTTTATTGTTATAGGGGAAGTAAACATTGATTGTATCATAGCTGATAGCGATCAACTGAGATGTTTTGTCATAAAGCTCGTTGTAGCCGTAGTCTCTCTGCCATGCGTTACCTGTAGCATAGAAGCACTTATCTTTGGTGCTGTAACCAAAGCCGAGAACACCTGCATCACCCTCTGTGGTGATATTGCCTTCCTCGTCAATGTACCAATTAATTTCGTTGAGCCACTTACCTGAGGCAACATAACTGGCAAATGCTTTGGCATCATCAATAGTGATGTTTGAGCCGGAGCCGAGGTTAATGTCAGGAATAAGACTTCCGCCTGAGCCCTGGTTATTGTTGCCTGAGCCTGAGTTGTTATTATTGCCGCCTGAATTATTGTTTGAGCCTGATGAGCTGCCGCTGTTTGAGTTGGGTCTTGCGTTTGAAGAGCTGCCGCCACTGTAGCTGTAATTGGGCTTATAATTCTGAATCACCGAGCTCTTGCCGTTATCCTTAATTTCATAAGCGACGCCGTTGAGAACATACCATTCATAGTTACAATCATAGCATATGTAATGTTCATCATAATTTTCGCCCTCACGCAATGCATCATCAACATCAGTTGAACCGCATTTGGGACATGCAACGCCCTGATTTGGATCAATGTATTCAAAATTTTGCTGATCTGAATTTGTTGTTGTAGTGGTGGTTTCACCCTCATCATCTCCACCAATCTGACATCCTGTAAGGAAAACACTCATCACAAAAACAAATGCACATAAAAGCGCAGTTATTCTTTTAGCTGAAATGCCTTTGCTTTCCATAAAATTACCATCCTTTCAAAAAATA
>JAZRME010000302.1:0-2134 GCA_045647325.1 Acutalibacteraceae bacterium
CAACGTTTCTTCCGGATTCAGCAAAAAACGCACAACTGAATTTGCCGAACTTATGGAATCTTTTGGCATTTATTGGGCTGCTGTTTTCGGCAACCATGACGGTGACGGATTTATGTCAGTTTCTAAAGAAGAGACACTTGATATTTTTTCTTCATTTGATTATTGCCTTATGAGAAACGGCAAAGAAGATATTGACGGTAACGGCAACTACACAATAAACATTCTCGGTTCAGATAACAAAATCAAAGAAGTTTTCTTCCTTCTGGACTCAGGCAGCTATATGTCACAAAAAACAAAAGATGACTATGGTGTCACCGAAGACGGCGAAGTTTATGACGGTGTTAAAGCGTCACAGGTTGAATGGTATAAAACAAAGCACGATTCCATCGAAGCAGAATACGGCAAATTCAAATCTGTAACCGTTGTTCACATTCCCCCTTATCAGACAGAGCAGGAATACAGTCAGTCAGATTATCTCTACGGTGAAAAAAGAGAGGGCGTTTGCGAATCAGGGTTTGATTCCGGTTTTGTTGACGCAATGATACAAAAAGGCAGCGCTCAGGCTGTTTATTTCGGTCACGACCATGTAAATGATTTTGGTGTAATGTATGAAGACATCCTTCTTTCATATATGCAACCGTCAGGATACAGCGTTTATAATATGCAAAGCAAGTTTGATGCCCCTGAAAGTGAATGGATTCAGGGCTGCACACTTCTCAAAATTAAAACAGACGGAACTTATGAAGCTCAAAAAATATATAATCACAAATAAAAATTTTGCAAAATAAATATAAGGAGAAAACAAATGGGAAAATTTAAAGAAAAATTCAATGAATTTAAAAACAACCCTGATGTTGCCTTTAAAGAGCAGGTTGGCTATGTATCCGGTGTTTTTGGTAACTGTATGGGTCAGGACTCTGTAAGCACATACACCGATCAGTTTATGTATGACTATATGGGTCTTAAATCAAGCCACGTTGTTGCTATGAAATCAGCCACAACAGGTGTGAATATTCTTATCGCTCCGATTGTAGGCGCTCTGCTTGATAACAACCATTCAGGCAAAGGTAACGCCCGTAGATTTATGATGGCTTCGGCTATTCCTTTCACCCTCTCTTCGGTGTTGCTTTTTGTTGTTCCGTCAGCGTCTCTTGCTTTTAATGTGTTGTGGAGTTTTATTCTCTATCTCACATTTAATATCGCCGACACCTTTTTTGACGTTGCATTATCCACACTTTCTGTCAGAATGACTCCAAACGCAAAATCACGAAAAAATTTCTACACCGTTGCTCAGATTGCTTCAACCCTCGGCTCTATGCTGCCCGGCGGTCTTGTACCTATTATAATTGAAGCCCGTAACGGAGATTATAACTCAGAAAAGTGGGCATTTTTCTCGGTTGCTCTTCTTTTCGGTTTTCTCGGTCTTTTTTCAATGCTTGTGCCTTGTATGACACTTAAAGAAAGAAATCTTGTTTTGCCGCCCAAAACCGAGAAAAAGGTTAAAATTGATTATAAACTCATTCTTCTTAACAGACCTCTTCTGCTGCTATCCCTTAGTCAGTGTATTGACTCAATAAGACAGGTTTGTTACAACTCTCTCCCCTTCTTTTATAAACAAACCCTTAATAAATACGGAATGAAAACTTATGTTGAAGCCGGTTCAGCAACTCTTTCTTACGGATATCTTTTGTCAATTCCTTTCATCGGCAAAAAACTCTCATCAAGAGATATTGTTGTTATAAGCTACCTTCACACAGGTATCTGCTATCTGTTGCTTCTGTTTTTCGGCTATAAAAATTTGTGGATTGTAGGTATTCTTATTGCTCTTGGCGGTCTCCCCAATGCAGGTATGAACGCTGCAAGACGAGTGCTTCTTGCTGACTCCACTGATTATATGGAATGGAAAAGCTACAAAAAATACGGAGTAGCTCAGCGTAACGAGGGTATGGTTTTTGCTTTCAGCACTATGGTTTCAAGAATCTCTGCTCTTTGGAAAGAGCTTCTTGTAAACGGTGGTCTTGCTCTCATCGGCTATCAGAGCGCACAGATGATTAACGGCGAAATGGTTGAAGCAGTTCAGACTCCCGAAACACTTCACGGAATCTTTCTTCTTGTTGTTATCCCCGGCATCATA
>JAZRME010000303.1:0-4851 GCA_045647325.1 Acutalibacteraceae bacterium
TCAGGAAAACGTCAGGCTCCCTGAGGTTGAAGCCGGTGACCTTCTTGCCGTGCTTTCAACAGGAGCTTACAACTACTCAATGGCTTCCAATTACAACAGAATTCCCCGCCCGCCCGTTGTTATGGTAAAAGACGGCAAAGCCAGGCTGATTATTAAAGGCGAGAGCTACGAAGACATTATCAAAAACGACATATAACTCAAAAGAGACTGCCTTACAAAAGTAAGACAGTCCCCATTTTTTGTTCCCTTGCATATAATAAAGCGGGAAGTAAAGACTAAAGATATGCGGATATAAAGGTGAGGCGTGAAAGCTTTGATAACCTCATCGCCTTGTGGCAGATATCCGCTTAATATACCCCGTCTGTTGCGGCAACAATTCGGACGGGGATAAAAAAGAAAAAGCACCCGAGATGGGTGCTTTGTTTTTGCAATTACTGCTCAACTGCGTAAACGCTAACCTTTTTGCGGTCTTTGCCAACACGCTCGAACTTAACCTTACCGTCGATAAGAGCGAAGAGTGTGTCGTCAGAACCTCTGCCAACGTTGTTGCCGGGGTGGATGTGTGTTCCGCGCTGTTTAACAAGAATGTTACCAGCAAGAACAAACTGACCGTCAGCACGCTTTACGCCGAGTCTCTTTGATTCAGAATCACGGCCGTTACGGGTTGAACCCATACCTTTTTTATGAGCAAAAAGCTGAATGTTGATTTTAAGCATTATGGCACCTCCGTTTAGATGTTTGTAACTTTAATGTTTTTTGGATAATCCTTTGACAGGCTTATCAAATGCAGCTGTAAGCCTTTGAGAATCGCCTGGGCTTCGCTCAACGGTTCAATTTTGAAATAAAGATAACCGTCTTCCACTTTGATATCAGCATCAACAAACAAAACATCTGTTATAGCATTGGCAGTCATATAAACCGCAGAAGAAACTGATGCGCAGATAATATCTGTGCCTTCTTCGCCACCGCCATGACCGCTGATTTCAAACCCTGTGAGCAAATCACCCTGATTGAAAAATTTGGCTTTAATCATACCAAATTAAGCGTTGATAGCTGAAATTTCAACCTTTGTGTAGGGCTGTCTGTGGCCCATCTTACGCTTCTCGTTTTTCTTTGACTTGTAAGTGAAAACAACAACTTTCTTTGCTTTGCCGTTCTTTTCAACTTTTGCTGTAACTGTTGCGCCTTCAACATAAGGAGCACCTACAACAATACCGTCGTCCTTACCTACTGCAACAACTTTGTCAAAAACAACTTCGTCGCCGGCTTCAACGTCAAGCTTTTCGATGTAAACAGTTTCACCTGCTTCAACCTTATACTGCTTGCCGCCTGTAACAATGATTGCGTACATATTTCTTACCTTCCTTTATTATGGACTCGCTACTGTGGGGCGGATAAATCACTTGTGTTGCATAGCAACGCCCGAAGTACGCGGTATGAACGAGTATAACACAATGTAAAGCATTTGTCAACAACTTTTTAATAAAAACGGGCACACTTTTGTGTGCCCGAATCTTTACCATACAAATGATGTGTGTGTGCCGCTTTGTGTGGCTTCAATTTCACCTGTTGCGTTGGCATTCTCAACAAAGAGGGTTGCCATTTCTTCTGTTGGGAAATCGATTGTTCCGTGCATAGTCATGCTTGAAGGAACATAAGCCTTGGGATGAAGCTTGAAGCCCGTGAGCCACCAATGAAGCGTGGGTTCCATTTCAAAAAGAAGATTTTCCTGATGATAGAGCTTAAGGCTCATAACCATCATATCTTCATCTGCGGCGCAGTTATAATATGTTCCCTGAGAACCGATTTCACGGGTATAGATGCCGATTTCAGCACCGGGAGCAACAAAATATTTACCCTTCCAGAGCTGAACCATCCACTCGCGGTTATCATAAGTGAACTTAACTCTGACAGTTACATAGTCGAAAACCTTGGTGACATAGCAGAAAATATCATAAGCCATGGTAAAGCCGAAGTTTCTCTGCCATGAATTGATAGCTGTGGAAATAACATAATCTTCTGTATCAAGAACAAAGCCAAGGTCAAGAACACCTGTGTTGTATTTGCTGTTGAGGGTTTCATTCACAGAGTCATAAACAATGTTTGTTGAAAAGCGGTCTGATTCACCGTATTCATAATTGATTGCAAGATACAGTTCAAAGCAGCCTGCCTGACCTTCAACAGGAACAGAATAAAACTCACAGTTGTCAATAGTTTTGAGATATGCTCTCATAAATGAAACGGCAAAGCCTGCGATATCGTTGCCGTCGGCATAATAATCATCTGCCATTTCCTGAAGGGCAGGGTCAACAACAGCCATATCAAGCTTGAACAAAGACTTGATTTCGTTTGATGAACCTTTGAGTGAAGGGAGGCTGTTGAGAATCAGATCGCAGTCAATAACGCCCTGTGTGGATTCTGTAATTCCTGCGAAAATGTCTGCCATAAAACCGTCAACAGTGACCTTCATTTTTTCTTCAGGAATAAGTCTGATGCCTGTAACTGCTTCAAAAGCGTTGTTGATGTCATCAATCACAGCGATGAAGCCCTGTGTGGTTAAGGGAGTGTAACCCTCGTTGTATGCCTCGTCGTCAGTTGCGGCATATCCCGGAACAATGGCAACACCCAAAAGCATAACCAAAGTAAGAATAACCGAAACAATTCTTTTAAAAGTTAAATTCATTTTATGTCTGTCCCCTTTTAAAATTTGATAGAATTATATCATTTTAAAACAAATTTTTCAAGTCGTTGCGACTATTCTTCTGTTTTGTCATCAACTTCACAAGCAAGAGCTTCGGCCTCTTTTTTCTCCGTTGCTTCTTTTTGGGCTTTGAGCTGTTCTTCCATAAAGAAATCTATGCCGTCAATGGGCTGAGGATTCTTTTTAAATTTGATAACCATCACAACAAGTGCAACAAGGCACACCGCTACAATAGCAAGGCTGAGAAGCTGCGACACTCTCAACGTGGTGTCACCAACATAAAGGCTGTCGGTGCGGAAGCCCTCAATGATCGTTCTGCCTGTACCGTACCAGATGCCATAGCAAAGAAAGGTCTGGCCGCTGAATATCCTCAGCTTTTTGGTAATAAAAAACAACACAAAAAAACCGATTATGCACCAGATTGATTCATAAAGAAAAGTGGGATGAACAGGGAGGTTTGGATCCATTTCAATGCCCTTCTGAGCAAAAACATCCTGATGATCCATAATGTAAAGGGCCGTTTTCTTGCTCCACATACCCCAGGGCAGGTCGGTGTTTGTGCCGAAAGCCTCCTGATTGGCAAAATTGCCCCAACGGCCGATACCCTGACCTATAAGCAGGCTCATTCCTGCCATATCAAGAAGATTATAGAAGTTGAGCTTTCTTATTTTGCACACCACAAATGCCGCCGCAATGCCGCCGATAATACCGCCGTAAATTGCCAGACCGCCGTTCCAGATTGCAAAAATCTCCAACGGGTTATTCTTGTATCTGTCCCATTCAAAAATGCAATAATAAAGTCTTGCACCGATAATGGCAAAAATAGTTGAATAAATGAGCACATCAATCATTTTATCAAGGCTCATTTTCCATTTGTATGCTGTTCTGCCGCCAAAAAGAACGGCAAGCAAAAAACCGAAGGCAATAATAGCACCGTACCAACGGATTGTGATATCATTACCTAAAAAATTGAATTGAGCAAGAATTGACGAAACGGTAAACCCGCGGTCAATCCCCGTAAAATAAACAACTGCAGAATCCATTATATTATCCCTCCAAAGGCAGAATCACGGAAAGCACACTGTAATCATCAAGAAGAATCTCACCGAGCAACTCGTTGAGATACTCTGCCGTGATTTTTTCATACTCTTCAAAGTCGGTGAAAACGTCCTCGCCCCAAAAATATGAAACCGCCATATTATTTGCAAGCTCGTCAACATCGTTGAGCCCCATAATCATTCTGCCGTAAAGCTTTTTGCGGGTGCGTTCAAACTCTTTTTCACTGATGCCTTCGCGTCTGAATTTTTCAATTTCTGCTTTGGTTTCACTTTCAACCGCTTTGGGGTCAGCACTTTCACCGCCGAAAAGCACAGCACTGTAGCCGAAGCCCGTAAAATATTCGTAGGAGAAGGTTGTATTTATGAGCTTTTTGTCAAGCAATCTTTTGTAAAGCTGAGAAGAGGGACTTGCAATTATATCAAGAATCATATCCACGCCGAGCTCGCGCTTTGTGGGCTGAACAGGGTCAGGATAATTTTCCTTAAACCCAAGCATAAACTGAGGAGCAGAAACAGAAAGCTTTTCTTCAGTATAATGACTGACAACCTCTTTTGGCTCGTCAAAAACCTTTCTTTCAAGCATTGTGCTGTCGTTCTTCTTTTCCAGCACTCTGTCAGCCACCTCAATCACATCGTCAATGCTGACGTTACCTGCAACAGCGAGCACCATGTTGCCAAGATTATAAAAGCTGTTGTAGCAATCATAAAGCATATCCGCGGTAATTTCGGCAATTGATTCGCAAGTGCCTGCAATATCCGTTCTCAACGGGTGATTATGATACATTGCCCTGAAAAGGTTAAACATAATCTCCCAATCCGGAACATCCTTATACATCATAATTTCCTGACCGATAATTCCCTGCTCTTTTTCAACTGTCTGCTGAGTGAAATAAGGATGCTGAACAAAATCGAGCAGAATTTCAAGATTCTGTCTGAAATTGCTTGAGCAAGAGAAAAGATAGCCCGTTCTGTCAAAGCTTGTGTAAGCATTTGCTGAAGCACCTGTCTTTGCAAAACGCTCGAAAGCGTCAAGGTCTTCACTTTCAAAAAGCTTATGCTCAAGGAAATGTGCAGTACCCTCGGGGATTTCTC
>JAZRME010000304.1:0-3453 GCA_045647325.1 Acutalibacteraceae bacterium
CTGCAACCCTTACATAAGAATCGCACTGAGGGCAATGATAAATTGCTCTGAAATACTGATTTGAATATCTCCAGGGCTTCACAATTTCACCATCAAGTCCGCATTTTTCACACTTATAAGTGAGCATATTTTTATCTACAAGAGGATTGTTGATGTTGCTGATTGCTTTGGGCTTGAAAGCGAGCTTACCATAAAAATCATTATCACATTTTTTGATGAATTTTTTGAATTCCTCTTTATCAAACACTTTTCTGAAACATTCAGCGGTCAGCTTACTGTCATCCAATGCTCTGTGATGAGAAAACATGCTCTCGTCAATCTCCAATAATTCTGCTGCAGCTGAAAGACCGATTTGTTGAGATTTTGACACTTTAAGCATTGTCTGAACAAAGTTCTGAGCATCTGCATAATTGCTCAGAAAGGGGATAGTATCAATGCCGTTGAGAAATTGAAAATTCTCAATCAGGACCCTTATATCGCTGTCGCCCCAGGATAAGATGACATTTTCTTCGCTGCCTATCCAATCACGGAATAAGCTCATAGCTCTTGTGAAAATAACACCGTTTTTGATGTCCTCATTAGTGATGCTGGTTAAGCGCTTGATATTACCTCTGAGCTTTTTGCCGATCTGAGCTTTTATAAAACATGAAAATTGGTCAATGGTGTTAAGCTCGTCGTCGAGCATAACTGCACCCACTTCGATTATTTCATTCAGAAATCCCTTTTTTCTTCGGGCGTAAGTATTATTCCATTCAAGGTCAAGAATTATATAATGCATTTATTCTACCTCTGTGTAAATAAATTCTTTGAGTTTTTCAACATTCTTTTCAATATCAGGAACAAGTGCTGCCTGTCCTTTGATCGTTTTTGAAACATAAGCATCATCAGCAGGTATCTGAAGCTGGTCGATTCCAGCCCCGATGCAGCTTAAGGCTGATATGGCTATTATAATCATGCCAACAGGGTTTATATCGGTTGTAATCATCGGTAAAATCACTTTAATAACACCGATAAGATCAAGAGGATTAATCTGCTTAAGCTTTTCAATAATAGCTGTTATTACTTTTCTTTGACGAAGTGTACGGTTAAAATCAGAGTCGAGTTTTCTGATTCTTGAATAAATCAGAGCTTTTTTGCCGTCAAGCTCATTAATACCGGCTTTGACAACTGACTTTGTTGTTCTGTTAATAAAGTCAGCTTCTTTTTGTGTTATTTCTACGGTGATGCCGCCGATAGAATCAATTATTTCACGGAACATCTCAAAATCAACAAGAATATAGTTATCTATATCAACACCGAAATTGTATTCGATTGTGTCCATAGTGAGCTGGGCACCGCCGTGAGCGTACGAAGCGTTAAGCTTTGCGTCTTTATAATCGGGTATTTCAACCCACATGTCACGAAGAAAAGATGTGAGTTTTATAGCGTGATTTACTGTGTCAATTGTCAGAAGCATCATTGAGTCAGAGCGGGAAGTACCTGTTCCGACATCATCGTCAAGACCGATGAGAAGAATGTTTTTTACTCCGTCAGAGCTTGTCAGCTGAGATGAAGCCATATATCTGTTATCTGTAGATTTTTCAACATTCATATCGCTCATCAGATTAAGAGCATAACCGAAGCAACCGACAAAAGCAATTACAACAGCGAGAAAAAATGAAAGAACAGCCATACCCAAACAACCGCAGCCACAGCCTTTTTTAGCTTTTCTGATTTCTCTTTGAGTCGGCTGGGTATGTGTTTGTCTGCCTCTTTTTACAGGTTCATCGTATTCTTCCTCATACTCATCATACTCATCTTCATACTGAACCTGAACGGGTCTGCGGCGGGGCGGAGGAGTGTTTGTTTTTTCAAACCCTCTGTATTCCTGCGGGTCATATTCATAATCAACATCAAAACTGCTTTGAGTTCTTTCTTGTGGCGGAGTAATAAAAATATCTCCACCGTTTGCCTTTTGTTGGCGTCGGCGCTTAATAAAATCAATTTCTTCCGGTGTGAGAATAGGAATCTCACCGGTTTCGTCTCTATCTGAAAAATAAATGTCCTTCATTTTTGTCACCCGATTTAAAGTTTTCATTATATTTTACTACATAAACTGTTGATAAACAAGCATATAATTTAAATTTTTTATATTGACAGAAAAATGATACTATGCTATTCTATGTATAGATGTTCTATGTATAATAATCAAAGGAGTTGTTTTTATGGCAATTAAAAAAGAACTTACAAAAGGCAGCAGTTCACTTCTTGTTTTATCTGTGTTAGAAAGTAAAGATATGTACGGCTATCAGATAATAAAAGAAATTGAAATGAGAAGTGAGCAGGTTTTCTCTTTTAAAGAGGGAACGCTCTATCCCATTCTCCATGCTTTTGAGCGTGACGGATATGTAAAAGCATATTGGGAAGAAAGCGACCAGGGAAGAAAACGTAAATATTATCACATCACTAAAAAGGGTATCAAAGAACTTGCTAAATCACGGGAAGAGTGGAAAACATATTCTGCTGCCGTTGGTAAGGTTGTGTCGGGTGAAGCTATTTCGTTTGCCTGATTTATGCAAAGGAGCCTGAAAAAGAGGTGAAATTATGAACAAAATCGAAAGCTACGTTGATTCGGTAATCCCGAAAAACATACCCAAATCAAAACAGCAAAAGCTCCGTGCTGAGCTTGAAGCTCACATTTTCGATAGAATAGATTTCTATACCGATATTGGCTACGATACCGATGCAAGCATCGACAAAGCCATAGCTGGTATGGGTGAGGATGAGGAAACCAAAACCTCAATACGCAACGATTTCGAAGAGCTTCACCACGAGCGTATATGGGTGTCTGTTATGACAGGCATAGGAATGATTTTTTTACATTTTATAACATTCTTCTTAACTTGGATAGATTATGAAGGGTTTGATGATTACAGACCTGCGGTGTATGGTGATAACGATGCAACAGCAGCGATTTTTGGCTTTGCTTCAACTTTCATAGTTATAATGTTAATAAATATTTTCTATAAAAAAGGTTATCGTAAATCATTGATTGTCTTAGGTGTAGCTAATCTTTTAACTTTTCATTTTTCAACCTATATTTTCTGTGTTGTTTTTTCAATCTATGAAGTTATTGCCTTTGGTGCTGTCAAAACATTGTCGATACAGTGTGTTATTGATTATGATTTTCAGAAAAAATTCTATATTCTGGCATATTGTTTGATGATAATTTTGAGTTTGATTTGTTTTTTCTTATCACACAGATTAAGGGGAAATATAAAACCAAAGAAAAGCTATAAAGGTACCGTAGTTTTTTGCGTATTTTATTTGATAATTTCTGTTCTGACGGTTAGTTTTATTGTTCCCGCAGAAAAGTACTTTTTCTTCTATCCTGATTGGTTTGAAGCTGATTATGATACGCCAAATCCAACAGCCGAAAATGTATATAAAAGGCTTAATGAAAAGTCAACAGAG
>JAZRME010000305.1:0-3160 GCA_045647325.1 Acutalibacteraceae bacterium
ACCGCTTGGCCTCCGACTTCTCAAAGGTGCTTAACAAATTGAGCAATTTGTTTCTTAATGATATTCTCGGCACAGCATTGAAACTTGTTATTCCCGATTCGGCTGCTGTGGCCGATTACGAAGATTTTGACATTGACTCCTACGGCAATTTTTATAAAGGTATGGATACTTTTATTGATGAGCCTCAGGGTGAAAAGGTGTGGAGCCTCGGTTATGGCAAGGCTTCTGTTCTTCCCGAAGATTTCGGCACAAAAAAATATGCCAAAGGTGCATATCTTCCTTATGTTTTTGGTGACTCAATGTACACAGATGAAGACGGTAATGAAGAAGACATTATGGCAAGAGCTATTGTTATGAACGATGGTTCAGGCAGAGGTAATGTTGTTTTTATTTCGGTTGATGCAATGGGTCTTGCAAACGCAGATGTAAGAAATATCCGTGAAGGCCTCAAAGAGGTCGCTGAGGAATACAACATTGTGAGCATCAATGTTTCATGCACTCACATCCATACAGGTATTGACTCTCAGGGTGTGTGGACTGACCCGTTAGGCTGCATTGTTAATAATGTTTTCAGCAGTAATGTGAAATACGGCGTTGAACGCTCATTTATAAAGTCTGTTGTTGAAGGCTCAAAAAAGGCGGTTACAGATGCCCTTGCAGATATGACAACAGGTAAGCTTTATTATTCAAAAGCTGATATGTCTGACTATGTTTTTGACAGAACAGCACCAATCTCTTATGACACAAATATTTATAAATTGGAGTTTGCTCCTTTTGACGATAAAAAAACACCTACAATTGTTGCAACATACGGTTGTCACCCCGAGTCAGCAAGTTATGACTGGGCAAGTGCTGACCCTGATAAAGCTATTTCTTTTGACACCAGATTTACGGCAGATTTTATCTGGTATGCAGAAAAAGTTATGAACGCAGCAGGATATAACTTTATTTTTATTCAGGGTAATGTTTCAACCGTTACATCTTCAAGACATTATTCCGGTGACGGACTTGATCAGACAGCTCATTATTCAGCTGTTCGTTACGGTTATGAGATAGGTTATATTCTTCTCGGTATGAATATGACTCAAAGTGAAAGAGTTGAGCTCAACGCTGTTACCGGTGATAAGCTTGGTATAGAGCTTTATAACGGTCAGTATGATTACACTGTATGGTATGAAGGTCTTGAAACTGTTGAAGCTGTAGAAGTTGAGCCTGTTCTTAATATTAAGTTGCAGCAGTTTACAGTTAAAATTGAAAATAATATTATTGCCCTTTTAGGCAAAACTTCTGTTGCTGATAACTTTGTTCTCAAAGATGATAAGGGTGCTTATTACACTGTTTCAGAGGTTGGCTATCTTGAAATCGGTGATAATATGAAAGTTTATATGAGCCCCGGTGAAACTTTTGGTGAGCTTCTTTTCGGTGGCAGCGGTGCTGAGGGCTTTGAGCTTGAGCCGATCAGAGAGCATACAGGCGAAGATATCATTATTATGGATCTTATGAATGATGCAGCAGGATATGTTGCAAATCCTGAAAACTATGTTCTTGCAGGTCTTCAGTATAATGAAAATTCAGGTGCGTTTGACAGTGACACATGGTGCCTGATTTCTTACGGCAAAAACGCTGCAACAACATTTATCGGCAACTTTTATGAAATTTATGACAGCGTAAGATAACTGTAGTTCAAGGAGGCGTGTTTATGGAAAAGAATAAATCTGAAATATTTACCATAGCAACGGCACACCTTGATACTTCCTGGCTCTGGACTCTTGAACAGACGGTGGATGAGTATATTCCCGACACTTTAAAGCGAAATTTTGATTTGCTCAGCAAATATCCTGAATATAAATTTAACTTTGAAGGCAGCTACAGATATGAGCTGATAAAGGAATATTATCCTGAAGCTTTTGAAAAAATCAGAGAGTATGTCAAAAAAGGCAGATGGAATCCTTGCGGCGCCTGTTATGAAAACGGTGATGTGAATATTCCGTCACCTGAGGCTCTGATACGCAATATTATTTATGGAAAAGGTTTCTTTAAAAAAGAGTTTGGTGTGGAGTCAAACGACATTTTTCTTCCTGATTGTTTCGGATTTGGCAGGGCTTTGCCTACAGTGGCAGCTCATTCAGGGGTCAAAGGCTTTTCAACAGGCAAACTTTTTTGGGGCAGCTCGGTACCTATTCCTTTTGACACAGGCAAATGGTCGGGTATTGACGGGCAGGGTGTATGGGCATCTCTTATGCCGTTTTCTTACACAACTGTTTTTAAAAAGCCTGAAAAAGCTGACCGCATCAATGAAAAACTTCAAAAAAATAAAGAGAAAAAATTACCCGGTTTTACTCTTGCTTATCACGGAATCGGTGACCGGGGAGGCGCACCTCACAAGTCGTCGGTTAAAAATATTGTAAATGCGCAGCGAAAAAATTCTCATTCAGATACAAAGGTTTATTCATCAACAACCAAAGAATTTTTTGATAAGGTCGATGAATTGCCTCAGGGTGAAAAAGAGAATCTTCCTGTTTATGACGGTGAGTTTTTGCTCACAGCTCATGGCGCAGGCAGTTACACATCGAGAACCGTTACAAAGCGTTGGAACAAAAGATGTGAGCTTTTAGCTGATGCTTGTGAAAGATTTGCTGTTGCAGCTTTCACAAACGGGTTTTCAGATTATCCGTCATACAAAATTGATGAAGCTTGGAAAAAGGTCATCGCTCATCAGTTTCACGATGATATAACAGGCACTTCTTTTGAAGATTGTTATAAAAGAAATCACAATGACTATGTTCAGGCGATGAATGTTTTCAGTGATGAATATACTGCAGCCTGTAAAGCTATTGCAGATAATATGGACACTTCATTTGTCAAAGGTGTGCCGATAATTGTTTCTAATCCGTTACAGTCGGCGACATCCCGAAAAGATGTTGTCAGTGTCACAATAAAAAGTGAAGCTGAGCACTTCAGCGTGTTTGATAAAAACGGTGTTGAGGTTCCGTCGCAGACACAGGTGACAGACAAAAATAAAAAACAAATAACTTTCATCGCAGAGGTTTCATCTTGCGGTCTTGCTGTTTATGATTTAAGAGAAGCTTCAGGTGATTGTGAAATTGCGACAGACCTTGCAATCAATAACAATACAATTGAAAATAAATATCTTAAAGTT
>JAZRME010000306.1:0-6187 GCA_045647325.1 Acutalibacteraceae bacterium
AGCTTATAAAGATTTTTAAGCCCTACATTATTTTTAGCAATAAGCACCTGATGATATGTGTTTTTAATCTCTTTCGGATCAAGATCTTTTTCGGCAAGGTCATCAACAAAATAACCTTCCATACCGTAGAGAATTTTAATCCCAGCCTTATCAGCTGTATTCATAGCCTCAGGAAAGGCCTGAACGACACCGTGGTCGGTGATCGCAATAGCCTTATGCCCCCATTTTGCTGCACGGGACACCAGATCTTTGGCACTTGCCATACCGTCCATAGACGACATATTTGTGTGAAGATGAAGCTCTACTCTTTTTTCTTCGCTATTATCTTTTCTGCCGTCAAGTTTTTCAATAAGAGTAACAGCTTTTGTGTCTATAACATAACAGCGCATATAAGGGTCGTGAGTGACAAAGCCCCTCAGCAAAACCGTTATGCCGTCTTTCATTTTTTCAATAAGCTCTTTGCAAATTGCTTTTTCGCCAAAAATTTTAGCTGAATATGATGATGTATAATCGGTAAAATTGAATGTTATAATATTCTTTTTGCCGTCACGGGTTTCTCTGGCTTCAAAGCCAAAAACATCACCCCAGACAACAACCGTTCCGTCTTCAGGGCTCACCTCAGCTATAGGCTTCGGTTTAACTTTTATGAGATTGCCAAAAATCGGCTTTGCGTTTGACAAAGAAATCGGCAAATCATCAAATGTTTTTTCTGTCGGTTTTTTAGGCGCATCAGATTTTGGCTTTTCCGCAGGTAATTTGACCTTTGAAGCCTCTTGCTGCTGTAATTTTTCAAGCGCCTTTTTTTCATCAAACTCTTCACCCTGAGTGAGAGATTCAATATGAACACTAACCGCTTTTGAAAACTTCTGACGAACAGTTTTAACAACGAACCCATCAACATCCAACTGTTTTAATATATCTTTTCCGTTTCTTTTAAGGGTGATTTTTATATTATCGTTATTTATGCTGTATTCTGCATTTTCAAGAAAAGATGCACCTGCGCTGAAAGTATCTTTTAAATCAGAAGCAAGATAAGGAAGCCAACCTTCACCAAAAAGTTCAGGATCAAAATAATACTCAGCTTTGATTTCGTTCAAGCGCATAAAAGCCTTAATCTGAGAAAGAGCCTTGTCAAACTCTTTTTTCAGAATAAAGCGGTCGAACCGTACAACCATTGAGATTGTACGGCTTTCAAGAGCTGCCGAGATTGTGGCAACCTGAGCATCTTCAAATTTAGCATATAAATTTTTATCTATGCACTCACCAAAGAGCGATAAAAATTTAACATCCTGCATAATATTTCCTCATTTATAATTTATCTATTTCTTCAAGAAGTGCCGACACAATTTCATTTTCGGGCACTTTTCTTAAAATTTCACCTTTTTTAAAGAGCATACCGCAACCGTCACCACCGGCAACACCGATATCAGCCTCTCTTGCTTCACCGGGGCCGTTAACAACGCAGCCCATAACGGCAACCTTAATAGGCTTTTCGCAATTTTCAAGAGCAGCTTCAACCTGATTAGCAAGACCGATAAGATCAATTTTTGTTCTTCCGCAGGTAGGACAGGCAACTATCTGAACAGCGTTCTTTTTAAGTCCGATAGCTTTAAGAATATCAAAACCTGCCGAAATCTCTTTAACCGGGTCATCGGTCAGCGACACACGGATTGTGTCACCGATTCCGTTAAGAAGAAGTGAGCCGATACCGACACTTGATTTGACAATACCCATTCGTGAGGTACCCGCTTCAGTAACACCGAGATGTAACGGATAATCACATTTTTTACTCGCAAGAGTGTAGGCACTGACCATATTTTTAACATCAGATGATTTGATTGAAATAACTATATTATCAAAATCAAATTTATTAAGAAGTGACGCATGGTATAATGCGCTTTCAACAAGAGCCTCGGGTGTAGGGGCGCCGTATTTTGCAAGAATTTCTTTCTCTACAGAGCCTGAATTAACACCAATTCTGATAGGAATGTTTTTTTGATTGCAAATATCGGCAACAGCCTTAACTCTGTCATCAGAGCCGATGTTGCCCGGGTTTATACGGATTTTATCGACCCCGGCTTCAGCGCATTCGAGAGCAAGTCTGTAATCAAAATGAATATCTGCAACAACAGGGATTGAAAGATTCTCTTTAAGAGCTGAAATAAGTTTAACCGCATTCATATCGGGCACAGCACTACGGATAATCTGACATCCTGCTTTTTCAAGCTCAAGAGCCTGACGCACGCCTGCATCAATATCTTCAGCAGGTTTATTAAGCATTGACTGAACGCTGACAGGCGCACCTCCGCCTATCAGAAGATTGCCGACTTTAACCTGTCTTGTGATTTTTCTTTCCATATTTTAACCACCTGTTACTAAAACCCAGATATCTTTAAAACAGATAAATACCATAAATGTCAACAGCAACACCAATCCGACACCGTGGATAATTGCTTCATATTTAGGGTTAATGGGTTTTCTTAATATAAGTTCAATAAACAAAAACAACAATCTGCCGCCATCAAGGGCAGGAACAGGAAGAAGATTGAACAAGCCGATGTTTATAGTGATCATCGCCATCATTCTGAAAAGGGCTGTATAATCAGCCGCCTCTTTTGAAGCCTCGGCAGTCTGTGACACAACATCAACAACACCGATCGGACCGGATACATCTTTGATAGAATACTTACCTGTTATCATATCAAAAAGGCTGAGATAAACCATTCTGCAGATTGACACCGACTGTTTGAATGTGTCTTTAAAAATTGTTCCGGGTGTGGTTTCAACACCGACAATAATAAGCTTTTGTAAAACCTCGGTGCTTACAGAGTCAATTAAAACATCTTCGCCTTTTCGTTCAACAACAGCGCTGAAAGCTCCGTCACCGTCAAAATCTCTGGAAGCCAGATAATAAATATCTTCATAATAAAAAACATTTTTGCCGTCAATTTTTTTGAATTTATCACCTGACTGCAAACCTTCATATTCCTTTATCTGCTTAAGTTCCTTACTCTCAGCAGAAACCGGAACATTGAAATAATTGACATAATTTGTAGCTGAAAGCTCATCACTGTTAGCCGCCAAAACACAGGCAACAATAATAAGGCCCAACAATATATTTACCAAAGCACCTGCTGCTACAACGACAATTCTTTGCCAACACGGTTTGTTGCCAAAAGCTCTTTCGTCATCGCTTTTTTCGTCTTCACCCTCCATACTGACAAAACCACCGATAGGTAACAGACGCCATGAATATGTGGTGTCTCCCTTTTTTTTGCTGATAAGCTTGGGACCCATACCCATTGAAAATTCGTTCACCTTAACCTTAAAAAGCTTCGCAAAAGAAAAGTGTCCGAATTCGTGAAACATCACTATAACACCAAAAAAGAGAATTGCAACAAGTACAGTCCATTTACCTGCAATCCATGAGAGAATTTCCAAATCAGTTTCACCTCTTAGATTATTTATAAGTTAATATCAATGATTATATTCTTTCTGCAACATAATTTCTTGCCCATTTATCTGTTTCATTTACATCGTCAAGAGTGTAATCATTCTTGCTGATTGCGTTTTCAACAGCGCCGCCAACCAGCTTCTCAATATCAAGAAATCTGATTTTACCCCGTCTGAAAGCGAGATTTGCCGCTTCATTAGCTGAATTTGCCGCTGCAGGATAAAGACCGCCTTTTTTAATAGCTTCACGGCAGATATTGATGCAGCCAAAAGTTTCATAATCAGGTTTTTCAAAAGTCAGAGTTCCGTAATCTGTCAGAGACAGCTGTTTAACAGGTGACAAAATACGATTAGGATATGTCAACGCATACTGAATAGGAATACGCATATCCGGCACACCTAACTGAGCAATAACAGAATTATCACAATATTCAACAAGAGAATGGATAACACTCTGACGGTGAACAACAATGTCAACATCATCAGGCTTCATATCAAAAAGCCAGACCGCTTCAATAAGTTCAAGACCTTTATTCATCATTGAAGCTGAATCAATAGTTATTTTTGCGCCCATACTCCAATTAGGATGGTTAAGAGCCTGTTCAACAGTTACCCCTTCAAGGTCAGCTCTCTTTTTGCCAAAGAAAGGTCCGCCCGATGCGGTAAGAATAAGGCGTTTGACTTCTTTTTTGTCAGCGCAGCCTTGCAACGACTGAAAAATAGCTGAGTGTTCACTGTCAACCGGCAAAAGATTTACGCCCTTATTTTTTGCTTTTTTAGTAACCAACTCACCACCTGCAACAAGAGTTTCTTTGTTAGCAAGTGCAATTTCGTTGCCTGATTCAATGGCGGCAAGAGTAGGCTCAAGACCTGCCATACCTACCACGCTGTTAAGCACATAATCAGCTTTAAGACCGGCGCAATAGCACACACCCTCAAGACCTGAAAGCACCTTTGTAGCTGTATCGGCAACTTTTATTTTCAACTCCTCAGCTGCTTTTTCATCAGCGAGAGCAGCATACTGAGGCTTGTATTTTCTGATTTGTTGCTCGATGATTTCAACATTACTCCCTGCAGTGAGAGCCAACACTTCATAGCCCTGCAGATCCACAACCTCAAGAGCCTGAGTGCCTATTGAACCTGTTGAGCCGAGAATAGTAAGAAGTTTTTTCACCTTACACACCTCCGAAACGTCTGTTTCTGTTGTTGTAATCATCAATCGCTTTATCTAAATCATCTGAAGTAAAGTCAGGCCACAGAATATCTGAAAACCAGAACTCAGAATAAGCTGACTGCCATAAAAGAAAGTTTGAAAGCCTGTATTCACCACTTGGTCTGATAATTAGATCAGGGTCAGGCTGACCGGCAGTATAAATATTTTGAGAAATATCTTTTTCGGTAATATCATCAGGATTGATTTCACCGTCTTTGACTTTTTGAGCAATTTTTTTGACAGCATCAACAATTTCAAGCCGTCCGCCGTAGTTAATAGCAATATTTACATCAATTTTAGTCGCATCTTTTGAATTTTCTTCGGCAGTTTCCATAAGACTGACAATATCATCAGGCATATCTTCTCTTCTGCCGATAAAGTGCATTCGCATACCCTTTTGAATGTTTTCGTTTTCTCTGTCTTCAGCCTCACCGAGATATTCTCTGAAAAGCTCCATAATCGCTGCAACCTCTTCGGGAGGTCTGCGCCAATTTTCAGTAGAAAAAGCGTAAAAGGTTATGCTCTGAATTCCTATTTCACAAGCATAGTCGCAGATTTTGCGAAAAACATTGGCGCCTTGCTTATGACCGTCCCAACGGTTAAGCCCCCTTTGTTTTGCCCAACGACCGTTTCCGTCCATAATTATGCCGATATGTTTAGGTAAATTTCTTTCCATAAAAGCATCCCCTTTCACCGATAAAGTATGCAAGGGGAGCAAAGCTCCCCTCCACTTTTAGATTTCCATAACTTCCTTCTCTTTTGCGGAAGCGATTTTGTCAATTTCTTTAATATTGTTATCAGTGATTTTCTGAACTTCTTCTTCACCGTTTTTAAGATCATCTTCAGTAATTTCTGAAGCTTTCTGCATCTTTTTGAGCTTATCCATAGCGTCACGACGGATTGAACGGATAGCAACTTTTGAATCTTCAGCCATCTTGCTTACATCTTTAACGATAACTTTTCTGTTTTCTTCTGTAAGCTTGGGGAAAGTAAGGCGGATAACTACACCGTCATTCTGAGGATTGATGCCGATATCTGAAGCCTGGATTGCCTTCTCAATAGCGTTGAGAACTGATTTATCCCAAGGCTGAATGGTAAGAATACGAGCCTCAGCAACAGAAACTGAAGCGAGCTGGTTAATGGGAGTAGGTGTTCCGTAATAATCAACACTTACTTTATCAAGCACAGCTGCATTAGCTCTACCGGCACGGATAGCAGCATAATCTCTTTTAAGTACTTCAACGGTTTTACCCATTTTATCTTTTGTAAATGCATAAAGTTCTTTCATAATCAAAAACTCCTTTAAATTTATTCTTTAACAATAGTTCCTATATTTTCACCTTTGACAGCCCTGATAATATTTTCAGGGTCTTCAAGGTTGAAGACAAGAATTGAAATTCCGTTATCTCTGCAAAGTGATGCAGCGGTACTGTCCATAACTTTAAGCCCTTTGGCAAGAACTTCGGAATGAGAAAGCACATCATATTTAACGGCATCATCAAATTTGTTGGGGTCTTTATC
>JAZRME010000307.1:0-10222 GCA_045647325.1 Acutalibacteraceae bacterium
AATTGTCTTCCTAAGCCCGCTTGGCCTCCGACTTCAGCGAGGTCTATCATATGAACACCGAGGTCAATAAGAGGTCCGCCGCCTGACTGAGCTTTTGTTGTGAACCAGCCGCCTTTTCCGGGGATTCCTCTGCGTCTTTGCCAACCGCAGCGACCACAATAGATTTCACCCATTTTTCCGTCATCAATAAATTTCTTTGCATACTGTGATGCAGTGGCGAAACGGTTGTTTCTGATAACCATAAGCACCTTGCCTGCTTCATCAGCAGCGTTTTTCATTTTGAGAACTTCAGAAACATCAACAGCATCAGGCTTTTCACATAAAACGTGTTTACCTGCTTTGAAAGCATCAACAGCGATTATTGAGTGAAGATAGTTTGGTGTGCAGATATCAACAGCGTCAATGCTGTCGTCTTTAAGAAGCTCTTTATAGTCAGTATATACAGCTGCATCGGGATAATATTTGTCTCTGAGAGCAACGGCTCTCTCTTCAATAATATCGCAGAAGGCAACAACCTCTACTCTGTCATCTTCACAATAATTATTGATGTGGCTTCCACGGCAGATACCACCGTTACCGATAAGTGCAATTTTTAATTTTGACATTTTTATTTCCTCCTGTAGCGAAAAAATCAGGTAAATCCATACCTGTTTTCATTATATCAAAAAGAGACCAAAAGTAAATAGACAACTTAAAATAAATCGTTATATTTTTATTATAACTCTTTGAGCAATTCCGGAAGATTATCTATATCTGATAAAATCATAAACAAGGCCTTAAAAAACCACTCAATCTGATGAAGGAAGTTATTCTTGGGTGCCGGAGTTACCTGAAGCTGTTGAGTGTTTTCAACAAAATCTTCGGTTTTGATAAAAGTGAAGTCACATTCTGCCGCAGCGTGGTCAGACACAGCCTTTCCGCTGTCATCACATACATTGGTGTATCTGAAATCACTTACAACAACATCAACACCACCACCTGATTTATACATAAATCTTTCAACTGAGTCCCAGTTTCCCCAGGCAGGGAGACCTGTTATATGCCAATTATACAGGTTAAAATAATCACCGCCGTTGTGATATTCAATCCACGCATCTTTTAAACCACATTCAACATAAAGGGTTTTGTAAAGGGCTCCGTCATCCTCGTGGGTGTGCATATAGTTATTGAAATCTCCTGTTACAATCACAGGTCTGTTGTTTTCAGCGGAACGGGCTTTTATAAATTCAGCAAGTTGTCTGAACTGACTTGTTCTGGCTGCAACAGAGCCTTCTCCACCGTAAGCGTCAGCGTGTAAATTATAAAAGTCAACATAAATTCCGTTACCTATATCAATAACCGAATAAACAAAGCCCTTGGGGGTGAGTTCGTCAGAGCCGTCAGAAAGAATACCGCAGGCTTCGTTCCACTCAACTCGGGTTTCGTTATAAACAGGCATATTTTTAGTGAATATATTGAGTCCGTCACCACCGGGGATAGAGCCTGTATAATTAGTCATATAGTTAAAACCGGTTATTGAGTCAACAAGGTAGCTGTGATAACCAAAATCTTCCTGAACGGCAACAATGTCAAATTTATTCTGTGAAAGATACTTACCTGCAACGCCTTGGTTAGCTGCTACATTTTCACCGCTGAGCGCAGCGAAGGGAAGACCTGCTACATTGAAGTTAACTGCTTTGACAACAAATTTTTCTGATTTGTCATAGTCATAAAGCTTTATATCAAAGTAGTCTGTATATGTTTCTTCGTTGAGGGTGTAGCTCAATTTCCAATAAATTTTATCATAATCTCTGAAGCCCTCAACACCTTGGTTCATTAAATAATCCCTGTATAACACACCGTATTCGTCTCGCTCGGCTGTTACTTCGCTGCGTTTGAATGTTACAGGCTGGGTGCGGTCGATGTTGCCGTCAGCATCTTTGGGCCAATAAGACGGATTTTTTGTGTCGTTGATAGAAAAACCGCGCCAGTCTTTTTCACCGTTAAGAGATACCATACACTCTATTGCTGTTGTTCCGGCAGGAAAAACGAAGGTGTATGAAAGATCATTAAGCTCACGTGAGAGAGCATAGTCGCCTTCAACACTTTTTTCTTTGATGTCATAGGATTGATGGCTGGGAAATTCCATACAGTATAAAGTTGATTTATAAAGATATGGGGCAATTTCAACCTCAATGCCTTGTTCGGTTTCAAAACTTCCTGCTGAAGCTGTTATGCCGGAATAAAAAGGTAACCCGAAACAGCTCAGAGTCAATACAACTGTGAGAATCAAACAAAATAATTTTTTCACTTCAAACGCTCCTCAGATATATGTTTGATTACATAATAACACATTTAATGTCAATTTGCAAAAAATTAATATTGAGTGTAATACATCATTATTTTCTCAGTTGACATTATTTTAAAATAAAGATATAATCTGAATATAAAACAGACGGAGGTTATTTATGGCTACAATTAAACTTATTATTTCTTTTATTCTTTCTTTGTGTCAGATTCTTACACCGGTCGGTGCTCTTATTGCAAATCTTGGTGAGAGCAATTTCTTTACACAGTGGTCTGCTGATGATGCGTTCACAACAGACAGCTATGTTGAGGTTGTAAAAAATCCTGATGAAGATTTTGTTATTCTCAACCTTGCTGATGTGCAGCTTGAAGATGATGAGATTTATGGCGCTGAAGGTGAAGAAACAGCTAAGCTTATTGACGAGCTTGTTAATTCAAAAAAGCCTGATCTTATCACTCTTTCAGGTGATAATGCATGGGACACAGTTGCTTATTTAGAGCTTATAAAGTGGATTGATTCTTACGATATTCCCTGGGCTCCTGTTATGGGTAACCATGACGGTCAGGGTCTTATCAGTGAGTTCTGGGCAGCTTATCTTTATTCTGAAGCTGAAAACTGCCTCTTTGAGTTCGGCCCCGAAGGTATGGGCTACGGCAACTATATTATCAACATAACCGAAAACGGAAAGATCATTCACACTCTTGTTATGATGGATACTCACGATGATGCCGATTATGAGCTTGATGACGGCTCTGTTATCAGCGGCTATGATCATCTTTGGGATAATCAGATTGAATGGTATAAATGGGCAATCAACGGCACAAAGAATCTTGCAGGTAAAACTGTTGAAAGCACTGTTATTATGCATATCCCTGTTTATGAGTATAAATATGCCTGGAGAATGGCTTACGGCTCAGATGAGCTCGGAACAATTCCTGCTGACAAAGCTCCTATGGCTCAGGGTGTTAACGGTGAAGGTATCTACAGCGCTCCTGTAAATAACGGATTTATCAGCGTATGCAAGGAATTGGCCAGCACCAAAAATATGATTGTCGGCCATGACCATGCCAACAATTTCCAGATTTATTATGAGGGCATCAGACTTAACTATGCTGTTAAAAGCGGTTACGGAAGCTATTGGGTTCCCGAACTTATCGGCGCAACAATGATAAACATCAACTCTGACGGTAATGCTTTTGTTGAGCATACTTATGTTGAATGTGCAATTAACTGAATAAATTTAAAAGCCACGGATATTTTAAATTCCGTGGCTTTGGTTTTATAGTTCAGTTTAATTTTTTGGCAAAAACAATATCAGTCAGACCTGTTTTTACTTTTGTGAGACCGCATCTTTGATAAAATTTTATTGCTCCGCTGTTACCGATAAATACCGACAGCATCACACCTTTGACTCCTTTATCTTTAAGGTGACTCAAAAGGGTGTTTATGAGCTGACGGCCGAGGCCTTTGTGTTGGTATTCCGGCAGCAGGTCAATATGAAGATGAGCAGGGTAGCTGTTTTTATATTTCTTTTGTTCAAGCACTGACATTTTTGAAGCGAGGTAATAAATGCTTCTGAATTTCAGACATTTTACAGCATACTTTTCTTCAAAAACTTTATTGAATTTATCAAAGTTTTCAGCGCAGAGAATATAGCCCACTGCTTTATCATTATCGTCAACTGCAACGAAACAGTTATAAGGCTCGTTTTCAATATAATAATCACAGTAAGTGTTAATTAAAAAGTTGCGTTCATATTCAGAGGCGTTTGTTTTATCGGCGCTTTCAAGACAGATAAAACGCACATCCTCTTTGTCTTTTGATTGATAAGGTCTTATAGTCATTTCAGTTCTCCGCTTCTTTAAGATGAGTTGACACAATTAAAAATCACCACATCACAGTTAAGACGGTGGTATGGTGATTGTTCTGGTTTAAAGTTTCATTCCGAAAGCTACATCTGTGTCAAAAATTTCAACCTGCTCAAAGCCGTATTTTTTATAAAAATTACCTGCTGTTGTGTTGTCTGTTCCTGCAGTGAGCATAACACCTTTGATACCTTTTGAGCGCAGATGGTCAAACAATGTTCTGAGCAACTTACCGCCCCAACCCTGACGCTGATATTCAGGCAGCAGGTCAATGTGAAGGTGAGCAGGGTAGTCCTCTTTATATTTTTGTTGCAAAACGGTAGACACCAACGCCCACTGGTAAAGCTCCTCACCGCAGTCTTTGGTTAAAGGAAGATATTCTTTGTCAAAAATCTCTTTGTAGGTGTCATAATTTTCAGCGCAGATTATATAGCCGACAGCTCTGCCGTTATCATCGACAACAAAACAGTTTTCAGGTTCATGCTCAAGATAATAATCACAGAAGGTATGCAAAATAAATCTGCCGAGTTCATCGCTTAAAACATTACCTTCACTGTTAAGACACACATACTCAACATTTTCAAAGTCTTTTTTTTCAAATTTTCTGATACACAACATATTAAAACTCCCGAAAGTTTATTTTTCTTAAACATAATATAAAAAATCTGCAAAAAAATCAATAGTTTTACCGTGGCTGATTGAAAAAAGATAAAATTAGTGTATAATGCTCATAAGAGAGGGATTATTTATGAAAACAGATAATATTGTAAAAAATTTAATTTATGGCTTATCAAAGGCTATAGTTTTTTGTATGCCGGGCAAAAAATTCACAACAAACGATGTTGCTGATAAATATATGCTCACGGGTGACAAAAAGTTCAGCCGTGTTGCCGGTGACTTTTTTTCTTGTGGGTTTTCAAAAGCTGTGCTGACGCCCGAAGATGTTGAGTCAAAAAAATATTTTATTGCAGGTTATGATTCAAATAATCCTGCTGAAAATGTGCTTGATGATATGTTTGCCCGTTCAGTTTATATTGATGACAACACAGGCAGGGGCGGTGTGATTTTTTGCTCGGTTGACGCTGTCGGTATCAGCCGTTATGATATTAACCGTATCAGAAAAATCGTCATTGAAAGCAAAAAAATACCTGCTATCAGATCAATCAATATCTGCGCTACTCATTCTCATTCAGCTGTTGATACACAAGGTCTCTGGGGCGAGAAGGTGTATAAATGCGGCAGGGATGAGTCTTTTATGCAAAGACTCTGTCAGCTGACAGCTGAGGCAATTATAGATTCTTACGAAAACAGAAAAGACGGCAGAATGTTTTATTCTGTTACTCAGACAAAAGGGTTGCAGTTTGACTGCCGTGAGCCTGATACCTATGACTCAAATCTGACAAAAATCCGTTTTGAAGCTTTTGACGGTGAAAGCAGTATCTGTATGGTAAACTTTGCTTCTCACGCTGAGCTTTTAGGCAGCAAAACAAAGAGCATCAGTGCAGATTTCCCTGCTTATATGATAAGAGAAATTGAAAAAAATAACCCCGGCTGTGACGCAGTATTTTTTAACGGAGCAATCGGTGGTATGATTTCAGCTAAAGAAATAAAAAAAGTTTATCGCAACACCATTGACTGTGAGCAATATACAAAACAATTCGGTCAGATTCTCGGTGAAGCCGTAAATTCTATGACTGAAGAAAAAGAGTTATCACCTATAGTTAATATCTGTTCAGCGCCGATAAGTGTTTATGCCTCAAATTTTGTTCTTATTCTTGCGAGATTTCTCGGTGTGCTTAACAATGATATTTCGCGTGACAAAAAAAGAACCAAGGCTTATATTTTCAGTGAAGTCGGTTATCTTGAATTAGGCGATAAAGATATAGGTGCTTTTCTGATTCCCGGTGAACTTTTCCCCGAACTTTTCAACGGTGAATTTTTAAGTGAAAAAAATTCAGCTAACAAATTCAAAGCGCAATATAATGTGCTTTGTAATCAGGGCGAGGCGAAACACAAGTTTGTTGTAGGTCTGTGTAACGATGAACTTGGCTATATAATACCCGACAATGATTTTTATCTTGATTCTAAAACTCCGTATATCAATTCGGGTAAAGATGATGCAGACAGAAGTCATTATGAAGAAACAAATTCAACGGGTCCGGATACTGCAAGAACAATCCTTGATACCGTTAAAAGCCTGATTTCTTCAACAAAATAAACTGAAGGGGTCTGAAATATGAAATATTATCTCGGCATTGATGGCGGCGGAACCAAAACAGTTGCAGCCGTTGCTGACGAAAAGGGAATAATATTAAAAAAAGAAGGCAAAACAATCAACTTCTATTCCGTGGGAATGGATGCTGCGAGAAAAAATCTTGCCTGTATTATTGATGATATTGCCCGTGAAAGCAGAATTGACAGCTATGAAGGAGCTTTCATCGGCTGCTCTGCTCTTGACGGTGAGGCTGATGACGAAACCGTTGCTGCTCTTTGCGGTGGGGTTATAAATGCAGCAAAAATCGGAATGAACAGCGATGTTTATATTGCGCTCAGATCTGTGGGTGATGTCAGTTGCCCCTGCGCTGCTATTTGCGGAACGGGGTCAATGGCTATAGGTAAAGATATTGACGGTAACATTCACATAACAGGCGGATGGGGGCATATAATCGGTGACGAGGGTTCGGCGTATTCTCTTGCTCTCAATGCGCTGAAGCGTTGTTGTCAGTTTTGCGATAAAGAGGAAGAAACACCTATTATTAAAAAAGCGCTTGAGTTTTTTAAAATCAATGATTTCAGAGAAGCTATTGATATAGTTTATTCTCCTGATACAACAAAAGAAGTTATTGCTTCTTTTGCAGGTTGTGTCGGTGAACTTGCTGCGGCAGGTGACCCTCAGGCGATGAATATTGTTGTTGATGAGGCTGTCAGATTTGCTCAAACAGTTATAGTTTTGCTCAAAAAAATCGCATCCTGCGACAGATTGGGAATTTATGGTGGAGTTTTTGCCAACAATGAAGCTTTTACTGAAAGTTTTTGTAAACAGATAAGAGCAGAATATCCGGAACTTGAGATTCAGTTTCTTGACATTCCGCCTGAAGAAAGTGCATTAAAACTTGCGAGGGAATTATAATGAAAAAACATCTTGAATATATAAAAAATATTGAAAAAATTATTGCAAAAATTTCTGTTGACGGAGCTGATTCAATAGAAAAAGCTTCGGGTATAATAGCCGAAACATTGATGAATAAAAACAGATTATTTTTGTTCGGAACAGGCCATTCTCATATGTTGGCTGAGGAGCTTTTTTACAGAGCCGGTGGTCTGGTGAATGTGCAGCCGATTCTCGTTGATGAGCTGATGCTCCATGTTTCTGCTTCAGAGAGTACTGTTGTAGAGCGAGAAGAAGGTCTGGCTGAAAAAATATTTGACGATTACTCAATGAAAGCTGATGATACTGTTATTATAATCTCAAATTCAGGCAGAAACGGTGTTGTTATTGACATGGCTCTCTTGTGTAAAGATAAGGGGCTTAATGTTATTGCGCTGACAAATATGGAACATACTATGGCAGGAGCTTCCCGTCATAAAAGCGGTAAAAGACTTTGTGAAATCGCTGACATCGTGCTTGATAACGGCGGATGTCTCGGGGATGCAAGTATTGAAATTGATGGTGTAAGCGGAAAAATATGCCCGACTTCAACTGTCTGCGGTGCTATGATTCTCAACAGTATTGTTGCCCGTTCGGTTGAAATCTGCGCTGAAAACGGTTTTTGCCCTGAACACTATGCAAGTTCCAATATTGACGGTGGTGACGAAATCAACGACGCGCTTATTAAAAAATATAAAAAGGAGATCAGGCACCTGTGATTTATCCTGTACCTCAAAAAAATAATCTTAACGGTGAATCTGTCTGTGTTGAGTCTGTAAATGTGATCGGTGATTATATTGACCTTGCAAAGAAGATTCTGGCAGATTATAAAATTTCAACAGACGGAACTTTTTTAGTTGACATCAGAGTATCTGATACTAAAAGAACCACTTATATAGATGACCTTTCTCGTTTAAGTGATGAAAAATATTATATCACAGTCAGCTGTGACTGCGCTGTTATTGAAGCTTCTTCACGTCGTGGTGTTTTCAGAGCTGTCAACACTTTGTCAAAGCTTATAATCAACGAGGCGCTTAAGACCGGTGAACTTGAAGATTATCCTCTTTTTGAAACAAGAGGGTATATAGAGGGCTTTTACGGCCATACATGGGAGCAGGGTAAACGCCTTTCAGTTATGCGCCTTATGGCTCAGTATGGTATGAACACCTTTTATTACGCCCCTAAGGATGATGAATATCACAGGGCAAAATGGCGTGAAAAATATCCTGAAAAAGAGCTTGGTGAAATCAAAAATCTCTTTGAAGAGGCAGTTTTCAATGAGCTTGATTTTTGTTGGTGTATCGGACCGGGACTTACTTACAGATACACAAGTGACGAAGATTTTGACGCTCTTATGAGCAAAATAAAGAGCGTTCATTCACTTGGCGTTAAAAATTTCGGTTTGCTTCTTGATGATATTCCTGATTTTTTTCAGTATGATGAAGACTCACAAAGATATGACAGCATAGTTGATGCTCATATCGACCTGATCAACAAAACCTATAATGAGTTGAAAGCCTTTGACTCATCAATCAGGCTGACTGTCTGCCCCACTCAGTATTTCGGAGACTGCAACGGCTATTACATCTCAAAATTCGGCAGAGGAGTACCTGCTGATGTCCGTGTTTTCTGGACAGGCAGAGATATCTGCTCAGGTTTTCTTACCTGCCGTGATGCTGATGATTTTGCTTATTCAACAAATCATAAGCCTTTTTATTGGGATAACTATCCTGTTAACGACGCTGAAATGTTTCAGGAAATGCACCTCGGCGCCATTAAGGGAAGGGATAAAGAGCTTTATGCTCACAGCGAAGGTCTTATTTCAAATGTTATGGAATATGCTGAGTGCTCCAAAATTCCTTTGTTGACTATCGCTGATTATCTGTGGAATCCCGTAAAATATGACAGCGAAAAATCATTGGCTTCTGCCCATAAGGTTGTTCTTGGTGAAAAAGCAGAGCTGTTCAGCTATTTTGCTGATCATCTTTGTGTTTCGTGCGTGTCACGATACGGCTCTGTTATTATGAGTAATGTGTTGTCACGGGTCGGATTTCTTATTTCAACATCTCAGACAGAGCAGGGCGTTGAAGAGTTAAGACAGTATAACAAAAAAATGCGCAGTTGTCTTGAAATGGTCAGTGACACATCTGTTCCTCTTTTTGAAGAACTTCAGAAATGGGTTAAAAAATTTGCTTTGTGTTGTGATTTGCTTGATGCGCTTCTCAGCGTTCTGGAATCACCGTCACCCGAGGCTAAAAATAATCTTGCTGTTTTGCTTGATAAATATAATTCGGATGCAGTTATACTTACCGGATTTTGTCTCAGAGAGGCTGCAGAAAAAGCTCTTGAAAATTAAAAAACGGACTGTCTTGCTACAAACGAGACAGTCCGTTTAAGTTTTAACCGATTTTAGTGCCGTTAAGGTTGATTTTGATTCCCATAGGGCCTTTAACAAAACCCGAACAGGTAGTTTCTTCAAAATTAACTTCTGTGTGAAGCATTTTTCCTTTAAGCATATCGCATGTTGCGTCAGCTTTAAGAGTGTTGCCTTCGATCTTAAGATTTGAGATATCCATCTCAGGAACATTGAAACCGGGAACCTCAAATCTGAAATCATATTTACCGTTATTATCAATTACGGTGATCTTTGCCGTTCCTTTAAAAAACACTGAATTTACGGGAACTTCCCATACACCTACACCAAGCATATTAACACCTCATTTCAACTGAATTTTAACATTATAACCACATATTGTCAACAGTAATAAATGAGCTTTAAATATTGACATTCACAAGTATTTATATTACAATAATAATTAATTATACAATCCCATAATTCTGTTTTAATTTAGATGAAAGTGATTGATTTTTTATGAGCTTTGATAACATCAGAACTAAAAAAATAATAATGATAATTTATGA
>JAZRME010000308.1:0-3664 GCA_045647325.1 Acutalibacteraceae bacterium
ACTCTTCACCATCAACAAATGTTAAGAATTGTTTGTCTGAGATAAGATAAAAACATTGTTTTCACAGGATATTCGTGATATACTGTGAAAAATGTAAGTTAAAGGAGTTTTTTTATGTTTGAAAAAATCTATTACATATTTTATATGTTTCTGAGAAAAACACTTCTCTTTTTTATCGCAGGTGTTATGTGCATCAGCTCTTTCGCTCCCCCTGTGGCAGAAGAACCACAGGTTTTAAACGAAAACACCGGCAACTATTTTCTTCCCGATTACGGCAGCACCCGTATTTCATCTCACCGCAGCGGAAAAGGTGCTGCACCTGAAAACACACTTATGGCTGTCGAATCTAATCTTGTTTATGCTCAGAGCGACTCAGCGATTATTGAAATGGATGTTCAGCTGACCAAAGACGGTGAGATTGTGTTGTATCACAGCCTTTTCCTCGATGAGATGAGCAACAGCGCTGAACATTTCGGTCACAGTAATGTTGCTGTTTTTTCAAAAACTTATGAAGAACTCCGTGAACTTAACATGGGCGAAAATTTCAAATCAGGTGACAGCTACCCTTACAGAGGATTAAGAGGTAACGATATCCCTGATGAAATCAGAATCACCTCCCTCAAAGATGTTTTTGAACGTGTTGAAACATACGCACCCGACACTTTCAGATATATTATTGAAATCAAATACCCTCACCCATGGGCGCCGAAAATTGTTGACGGAATCTATGAGCTGATGACCGGGTACGATATGGCTGACCGTGTAATCGTTGCAAGTTTCTGGCCTGATGTTTCATCTTATATCGACAACAATTACAGCGGAAAAATCAACAGATCAGCTAATCCGTTTGAGATAGTTGACCTTTATGGCTGCTACACAAGAAATGATGACTTAAGCAACGAAGACTTTAAATATGTAGCTTTACAGATGCCTTATTATTGGGATGACGGCAAACTGCTTGTCGCCAACCTCGGCAAAGCAGGGTTTATTGACTACGCTCATAAATACGGTATTTCAATGCAATATTGGACTGTAAATAAAGCTGATGACGCAAAAGCCCTCGCTGCCGCAGGCGCTGACCTTCTTATGACTGACTACCCCGACAGAATACGAAACGCACTTTATGGCGGATAAACAAAAAATGAGCTATAGCGACCCTATAGCTCATTTATTTTTGCATTTTGAAAAACAAAAAAAAGACCAAGTCTTTTGACCTGGTCTCTGGCAGCGGATCAAGGATTCGAACCCAGACATACAGAGTCAGAGTCTGCTGTGCTACCATTACACAAATCCGCTGTGCACATTGCTCAGTTATTATATCACATAAAACGGAAATGTCAATACTTTTTTAAAACTTTTTTATTTTATTTTTAAAACTTTATTTTTTTGTAACTCTGTCAACAAAAGTAATAATATCTGAAGCGACTTCTTCTTTGTCTGCTTCCTCTAAAATTACATGACGGTCATTTTTATATAATTTGCACTCAACATCTGTATGACCTGTCTGTTTGAGCTTATTATATACACTAATAACGCCTTTGCCGTAGTTACCTACCGGGTCCATATCACCTGAAAGCAAAATAACCGGCAGATCTTTTGGAAGATTTTCAAACCATTTTTTCTCACCCACATAACCGATGAGGGTGAATAAATCTCTGTATCCGCAGGCAGTAAAGGTAAAACCGCAATACTTATCAGCAATATATAAATCAACAAAATCCTGATTTCTTGCAAGCCAGTCACAGTCTGTTCTTTTTTCAAAGCGTGAGTTATACGGCCCGAATGAAACCTTTTTGATTGTTTCGCAAGGATACATACCGCCATAACGCTTAACAATCAGATTCATCAGCGCTATCGCAACAGGTGCAGGCTGCGGACCGGTTGTGCCGATATAAATTGCGCCGTCAGCATCCTTATACATCTCGGTATAGGCTCTTGCAACAAATGAACCCATACTGTGACCCATAATTATAACAGGCAGATCAGGGTACTCTTTTTTTGCAATTACAGTTATATTGCGAAAATCTCTGATTACATTGAGCCAACCGTCTTTATCGCCAAAATAACCAAGCATACTGTCATCTTTAACAGATTTACCGTGTCCGATATGATCCCCCATAAAAACAACATAACCTGCGTCACAGAGCTTGTTGATAATCCATCCGTATATGCCTGAATGCTCAGCCATACCGTGGGCAATCTGAATAATTCCTTTAGGGTTGCAGTCGGGCGTCCAGCTGCGAAAATAAACATCGCCGAGACCCGAAACTGATTTAATCGAATATTCTTTAACTGTGCTCATTTCAAGACCTCCTGTTCCTTTTTATGAATTATACATCCTTTTTTTAATTATAACACACATTTTAAAAATAAAAAAGTAAAAAGTTAAGTGAAATAGTAAAATTTGTACTTTTTTGGTTGAATTAGCTTTTTTAGTATGCTATACTTTCAATAATCATTTAAAAGGAGATAATATGAGATGACTAATTTTGGTTTTATCGGTTTAGGCGGCAGAGGTCAGGGCATGCTCAAAGAGCTTCTCAGCGTTGATGGTGTCAGAGTTACAGCCGTTTGCGATAAATATGATGACAGAGCAAATATAGGCGCAGAAATAGTTAAAGAAAAAACCGGCGAAGCAGCTGATGTTTATCTTGATTATAAAGAGCTTCTTGCAAGAGACGATATCAAAGGTGTTGTAGTATGCACAACCTGGATCACTCATAGTGAAATTGCTATCGCAGCTATGAACGCAGGCAAACATGTCGCTATTGAAGTCGGCGGCGCAGCAAGTGTTGAAGAATGTTGGCAGATGGTCAGAAAGAGCGAAGAAACAGGTCTTAACTGTATGCTTCTTGAAAACTGCTGCTATGACAACAACGAGATGTCTATCTTCAATATGAAAAAGCTCGGTCTTCTTGGTGAGATTATTCATCTTGAGGGTGGTTATCGCCATGACCTTCGTGATGAGATCTGCCTCGGTAAAGAAAACCGTCACGGCAGACTTCAGAACTTCATTCACAGAAACGGTGAGGTTTATCCCACTCATCAGCTCGGCCCTATCTGTAAATTGATTGACATCAACAGAGGCAACCGTATGCTTTATCTTTGCTCAATGAGCAGCAAGGCAAGAGGTCTTAATGAGTGGATCAAAAAAGAAAAAGGCGAAGATTATTATCTTTACGGCACTGACTTCAATCAGGGTGACGTTACAACAACAATGATTAAGTGCGCTAACGGTGAAACAATTACACTTCATCATGACTGTTCACTCCCCCGCCCCTATTCAAGAGATTACTGTGTTCAGTCCACAAAGGCTATATATAAAGAAGGTCCTTTTGACGATTATTTCTATCATGAAGATTTGTCAGAAGAAAAACACAAGTTCGCAGATTTTGATATTTTCAAAGAGAAATACGAACACCCCCTCTGGAAACAGTACAGAATTGACGGCCTTCACGAAAGCGGTCACGGTGGAATGGACTTCCTTGTGCTTTCAGCTTTTGCAGACAGCGTTATCAACAATAAACGCTCACCTATTGACGTTTATGACACTGCAGCATGGATGGTTATCACAGCCCTTTCAGAGCAGAGTGTAGCTATGGGCGGTCTTCCCGTGCCGGTACCGGATTTCACAAACGGTATGTGGATTGACCGTGAGCCCTAC
>JAZRME010000309.1:0-7699 GCA_045647325.1 Acutalibacteraceae bacterium
AGGCAAAGAAAATAAAAACGGTTTTGTGTTGACGGTTTCAAACCCTGTCAGTGAAAATGTTGAGATTAAAAACAATAAAGTTAAAACAACAAAAGCTGACAAAGAAAATCACGGTTTCGGAACAGATATTGTCAAAAGGACAGTTAAGAGTTATAATGGTTACGTTCAGTTAAGTTGTGAAAATAATATTTTTGAAGTTCAGGCAGGTTTTATTTTGAAAGGGGAGGTATAAATGAAAAAAGGTGTTTCAAATTTCCGCAGATTTGTATGCGAAATTTTAGTCTTTGCGCTTGTGATTTCTTCGGGTGGTGTCAGTATAACCGCCCAGGCTGAAAAGTTTACTGATTCCGGAGGAATAATATATGAAATCAGTAATGATTCAGCTATAATTACAGGTTTTGATAGAGAAAGGGAGATTGTTGAAATTCCTGCAGAAATTGATGGTTATCCTGTGTCAAGTTATGAATCACGAGCTTTTTGGTCTTCAGCGTACAAAACCAAAAAATTTGTAGTTGATGAAGATAATATGTATTTCAGCTCGGATGAATTGGGAGTTTTATTTGATAAGGATAAAACTAAAATAATTAAATATCCAGCTGCAAGTACTGCAACGGAATATGCGACGCCCCAAAGTGTTACCCTTATAGGGTATTGTGCTTTTAATCACTGTGACAATATTGAAAGAATTATTTTGGGTGAGAATGTAACTGAGATAAGCCAGGAAGCTTTTTATCAATGTAAAAATCTTGCCGATATTAATTTTCCGGAAGGATTGACAAGAATCAGCAAAGAAGCCTTTTCGTCTTGTGAAAAGCTTTCAAGTGTAGTGCTACCTGAAAGTTTAATAGAAATAGGGCAGAGAGCATTTGTTAACACATCAATTGAGTCATTTAACATTTCTGAAAATGTTAAAACAATTTATGAACCCGGCCAAGCTTTAGCAACAAAAAAACTTGTTTGGATTGAGGTTGATGAAGCAAATCAAAAATATAGTTCAGATGAAAATGGCATTTTATATAATAAAGATAAAACAATACTTTATAAATATCCGGATGCACTTGAAAACGAAAGCTTTACTGTTCCTTATGGAGTTTTATCTATTGGCGTTTATGCTTTATCTTCTGATAATTTGAAAGAGATATTTTTGCCTGACAGCGTAGTTTCTTTTTATAGTGATGCGTTTACCAGCTGTGGAATTGAGCGCATTGAGATTCCCAACAGTGTCAAAAGCATTTCTGATTCAGCCTTTCTTTATTGTAGAAATTTAAAAGAGATTATATTACCTAGCTCCATCGAAAAAATAAACTATGGTGCTTTTAGAGAATGCGATTCTTTGTCTGATGTTTATTATGGCGGAACAGAAGAAGAATGGAATGCCATAGAGATAGCATCCGATAATGAAAAATTAACCGATGCCACCATCCACTATAACTTCGGTAAGGAAAGCGGCTCTTGCGGTGAAAATGCAACCTACAGCTATGATGCTGACTCCAAAACCCTCACAATAAGCGGTGAAGGCGATATGTTTAGCTTTGATGATGCATCAGAATATGGCTGGTATAGCTTTAAGGATGAAGCGGAAGTTATTTTAATCAACAGTAAGGTAACATCTGTTGGCGCAAATGCTTTTAACGGTTTTTCTGCTCTTAAAGAGGTGGTTTTAAGTAACACCGTAACATATATCGGTGAAAAAGCTTTTGCCGGTTGCGATAAGCTTTCGATTGTGTCCTCAACAGCTTCAAAGTTTGAACTTGTGGGCAACCCCTTTGAGGGCTGTAACGAGCGATTGATTATTTTTAGCTATTCATCAAATTTTGATCTGATAGATTTTACTCAGAATAATTCAATTAAATATGTCGCTGTCAGCCATGATAAAGAGAATAAAACAATCAGGTTTAATTCTGAACTTACTGTTTATAGTGATCTGAGCTATAAATGTCTCAGTAAGTTTTTAGCTAACAGCAACGATACCGAATATATCTTTTTTTCAAAGCTTGTTTTTTATGGCGTTGAGCCTGAAATTGTTGATGGTGATATTCTTGAAAACGAGCCGACTGCGCAATATCTGACATTCAATAAGCTCTATGTCAGTCTGAAGGCGGTTAAAGACGGAATATCCGAAGACATATCTTTTGAGCAATTGCTGACTTTGCTTGAGAGTGGAGAGTATGACGCTTTTATGTTTGAGCTGTCGTCAGACGAGGGAGATCAGGTGATAACTTTTGAAGAAAAATTCCAGCAAATAATCAATAACTTTATTGAAGATGCTCTGAGAGTAACATCCAAAATAATTAACTTCTTCAGAAAGCTTTTTAAATAAGAATAAACCACGAAACACCCCTGAATTCTTACTGAATTCGGGGGCGTTTTGCGTTTCGTACCAAATTTCATACATTTCGTACCCTTTGACGAAATTTTTGTTTTTTTTGTGTTAAGATGTGCAAAAGGAGGTTTTATTATGAATAATAAGAAAAAAATAATTATCTGCAGCATCGTGGCTATTGTGGTAGCGATTGGTATTGTTGCCGGTATTTTTATTGCCGGGGGAAATGCGGATGTAGAAAACAACACAACACCAACCACTGAAAAAAACACTGTTTCTGCTACAAATAGTGTATCGACAGAGGAACACTCTTTGAAAGAACGAAAGATTGTCTTGCAAACAGGGAGCAGAGTGATGACAAACAATAATTTCGGAATTGTTTATGATGATCTGGGAATAAGAATTATTGATGAAAAAACCGAAAAAGTTATCAAAACATTTCCGGAAGACTATTGGCCGAGCTCCTTCGATGGAGAAACACTTTATATGGTAAAAAGAGTTTTAGATACCGATGTTAAAGTAAATCCGGAAATGAAATATGATTCAAGCGGTGAATATGTTGAGGGATGGGATGAATATTATGTTGGAGATTTAATAAAATATAATCTCACTACTGACAAGCTTGAAACAATAGTAAGAACTAATTGTGCTGAGAATGTTGTGGTTTATTTTGATGATGAATATTTATATTACAGCGATATTCCGGAAAGGCAGATAGGCTATTATGAGGATTATGGTTATTACGGTGAAAATAAAATTTTAGTTAAGTACGATTTGAAAGCAAAGTCTTCAACGGTAGCCTGTGAGTGGGATGATTCATATAATTGTGAGGTTTTGATTACTGAAACGGATGCGCATGTTATTATGGATTCTTGCCCGGTAGAAGTTTTTGATGTTAAAAAAGGAAAGCTTTATACATTTGAAGAGAATTCACAATTTGAATGTGTTAAGGATAACAAAATTGTTTATAGTGTTTTAGATTTCGAGTCAGAAAAATTAATAAACGAAGACCCCGACGAGTACGAATATCCGTTTACAATTAAACAATGCAATTTTGACGGTAGCGAAGTTGAGGTTTTGAAAACACTTACAATAAATGATACAAGTAAAAGCTTTTCGGGAAACTGTCCGGACAGGTTTATTTATTGTGGTTGTGAAAATGTTTATTCGGATTTTACAGATGCAACTTATACAGCAAGTGCAGTCAGTTATTCTTTTTATGATACTGAAACGGATGAAGTTTTAACAATACCTGCTACAAGTTATGAGTTTTTTGCTTTTGAAGGAAAATGGTTTGCATATGATGAATCATCGCAAAACAATACAAAGTATATTGAAAAAATTAATCCAGATGGAACATCAGTTAGCGTATGTGAAGTGCCGCTTGAATTTAGTGTTGAACATGACAGTGAAAATCTTTCAGTGAATGGTTTTTATTATTTAGACCATTCGGTTGAAAGCGAATCCGATGAATTTTTAGGACGATGGTGTTTTGTTAAGTTTTCTCTTTCTGAGTTGACAGTTTAGGCACAGAGTCTATTATGAGAGCAAAATTTCATATTATTTTGTTATATGTAGGCGGTAACCTGTGTTAAGTCTGATATCAGGGAATAACACATAAAAGTAATTATGTTTATCAGGCACCATATTCAACAATAGATGCCGAAATTTGCTCTTTTGCTTTATGCAGTGTATCAAAATATTTTGATATTGTCGGTGGATTTGATAGCTCAAAAGTAATATATGCATATGAGGGTGATATTGAAATTGATGGTGTTGAGGGATTGCCCATGATTGGTGCGATCGGTGAGAGAGTAAGGCTGATGTATGAAATAGGAGATAATATCGATAGCGTAACAATTACTCCGTTGGTTGATAATGCTGAATTTGAGTACATTAACAGATCCTATACTTTCGGAAACAACGCTAAAGGTACGGTAGGTGTACTTAAATTGGCTTCTATTAATGTTGAAGGTATTACAGAAAATGAGTCTGATTTTGTAATTAAAAAGATAGCGAAAAAAGTCAACTCCGTTGACATCAGCGATATCTCAATGAATTACAAAGCTTCAACAACAATCGTTCCTGTAATCAATGCAGATAACGGTGTTGAATATACAGTTACATATTCATCTTCTGATCCGTCAGTAGCAACAGTTGACGAAAACGGCAACGTTTACGCTTCAGGCAAAGGCAGCGCAGAAATCACCTGCACAGTTACCGACCAATACGGAAATGTTGTAACTGATACCTGCGATGTAAATGTCAGCTATTCATTCGGTCAATGGTTGATTATAATCCTTCTCTTTGGCTGGATCTGGTATTAAGCTATTGCCCACAGAGGGGATAACTAAATAAACAAAAAATTACAAGTCTGTCGTGAGGCAGACTTGTAGTTTTTTATATGTGAATCAGTTTCAATATTTTTAAAAAACTATAGGAATAATTTGCTCATTCTGGCTAAAAATAGGTTTAAGGGTTGGTGGTGTTGTGACGAAAGATGAATTGCGAAAGCTGAGAGCGGTTTCGATTTGCGGATGTGATGAAGCCAACCTTGCTGACTTGTGTGAGGTTTCGGTTGACAATACTTTGCCTGTGGGTGAAAAAGCGGACAGCTTCTTCCGGCAAATTTGCAACCCGTATCTTTTTAAGGTTGGGGATGTTGTAGTAAAAGTTGAATTCGGGGGAGAATGTAACTTTTCTGATGCGATTGAGAAGGTTATCAGAAATAATTACCATTGAAATTAAGCGGTGATTATGTTAATATCTCGCTGTGTGAGAGAAAGCATGCCGACGGTTAATTTAATTGGAGGTAGGCTGTATGACCAATACAAAATATGCAGATTATTCAGGGCAGCCCAACCAAGCTATCAGGTCTTGGAAGGCTGCCCTTTACATTCGTCTTTCTAAAGAAGACGGTGATAAAGCTGAAAGCTATTCAATTACTTCTCAGCGTGAGATTTTAAAGGAATATCTCAAACTTCATCCTGATATCGAAGCTTTTGATTTTTATATTGATGACGGTTGGAGCGGTACAAGTTTTGAACGCCCCGAATTTATCAGAATGATGGAAGACGTTTATAACGGAAATGTGGATTGCGTAATTGTAAAAGACTTGTCCCGCTTTGGCCGAAATTATACCGATGCAGGTTATTACCTTGATAATGTTTTTGTGCGCTTTAAGGTGCGTTTTATTGCGTTGAATAACGGTGTTGATACTGCGTCAGGCAATATGAATGCGGCGATGCAGTGCATCTCGGTCGGTGTCACAAATGTTATTAATGAAAGTCTTGCGGCAACAACTTCGGTAAACGTGCGAGGAACTTTGAATGTCAACCGAAGTCAGGGTAAGTTTATAGGTTCTTTCCCTACGTATGGGTATTTTAAAGATCCTGATGATCATCATAAACTGATAGTTGACGAAGAAGCGGCAGCTGTTGTGAAAATGATTTACCAAAAATTTATTGACGGCACAAGCATTATCGGAATTGCAAAAGAGCTGAATCATTCGGGAATACCGAACCCTTCGATGTATAAAAAAATCAAAGGGATGAATTATCGCCACCCCACAGGCGAAATCAATGACGGATTGTGGCCTGACAGTTCTGTTCGCAGAATTTTGCAAAACGAAATGTATATAGGCAATATGGTGCAAGGCAAAAACACCACAATGAGCTATAAAATAAGGCAGTGCAGGTCAATTCCTAAAGAAAATTGGATAATTGTTGAAGGTACTCATGAGCCTATAATTGACAAAGAAACTTTCGACAAAGCTCAGGCCTTGTTTAACCGGAATATCAGAAAATCCCCAAAGAAAAATGAGGTTGATTTGTTTTCAGGGCTTGTGCGCTGTGCAGATTGTCACCGGGCTATGAATAAAAAGACTAACATTCATCCTTACGGCACGTATCACTATTATCGCTGTTCAACTGCTCGAAAAATGCAAAAGGGTGCTTGTTCTAATCATACAATACGCATTGATAAAATGGAAAAAGCTGTTTTAACTTTCATTCAGACAATGATAACTGTTGCAGTGGATTTTGAAGAAATTCTTGATAAAATAAATTCTGATAGCAAACGCAGAAATGAATCCTCTTATGCTCAGAAAATGTTAAATTTTCATCGTGCCGAACGTGAGAAATGCATGAAGATGATGCTTGATTTGTATCCTGATTGGAAAAACGGAATAATAACACAGGAAGAATATCTGAATCTGAAAACGAATTTCAATGAAAAAATCGAAGCAACAGATAAACAGATCGCGTATCTTGAAAAAAGTATTGAAGATTGTAAAAACGGTGTGGATGCAGATAATGAATTTATTTCTCATTTTAAAAAGTTTGGAAATATTGACCGTTTGACACGAAATATGGTTACGGAATTGATTGATGAAATTCTTGTTCACGAAGGCGGAAATATTACTATTAAATTCAAATTCAACGATGCTTACGAAAATGTAGTGAACTATATTGAAATGAATAAAGAAATCGTTGAAGAGGCAGATAAAAAGTCTGCGTAATGTTATCAATAGGGTATATTTAAAATTTGTGATAATAATATTTATCAAAATGCAATGATATACCCTATTGACAAAAAAATTATAATTTATACTATAAAAACAAGGAGTTGTTATAATGGATTTTTCAAACTACAAAGTGAGTAATACATATTTTGGCGGAAGTGAAAAGAAAATAGGGCTGATTATCAGCGGAAGTGAATATATGATTAAATTTCAGAAGCAGACTGAATTCGGCAAAAGGAATAATCATATATCAGAATATATCGGTTCTCATGTATTCGAGCTTCTCTGTTTCAGGGTATTCCCGGTATAAATTTAGATTTGAGGAAGGAGGAATACATACGAAAGAATTCTATTCCTACCTTCATTTCGGAAAGAGCACCGGCTTCTAACAGACAGGAGCTTTGGAAGCTACTTGAAGATTGTAATATGCAATATCTTAATCAGCTTGAATGGTTAATCAGAACGGACACAAAGTATATCGGTGACCGCTTATATGTAAGAACGCCTTACACCCAAAGCTTGTCTGATATGGTTAATCTTGATAACGAAATATCAAAGTTAAAAAGGTCTTATGATGTTCAGAAGAAGCTGCTTGACGGAATCTGTGCAGGCTTCAATATTGAATATGACGGCTTTATAATTAACGACAGCAACCGTAAGACCTGTTATGATTTGATTTACCGCTTATTCAGACGAGAGTCCGAGCGTTTAAGGAAGCTTCAGAGCGACGGTATAAGCAAGGCAAAGAGCGAGGGTAAGTAACAAGGCAGAAAGTCAATCAGTGTTGATGACACAAAGCTTTACGAAGTATGGCGCAAGTATGAAAGCAAAAAGATTACACTTGAAGAAGCAAC
>JAZRME010000310.1:0-5712 GCA_045647325.1 Acutalibacteraceae bacterium
CAAAGTTAGAGATGTTCAGCTCCTGCGGAAAGTTATATGAAAACGGTCTGAGAGGAGCAAGTGGAAAATGACAGAAAATATCAAGCTTCATTATGACGTTGACAGCAACGATTTTTCCTGCGCAGGTGAAGCTTCAGGAAAAATCAAAAAAACGCTCAAAGACCTCGGCTTTGATTCCAACCTTATAAGAAATGTTGCAATCGCCGTTTATGAGGGCGAAATAAATATGGTTATTCACGCTGACGGCGGTGTCATTGACGCTGAAATCAGCCCTGAAAAAGTTACGGTTGTTCTTAAAGACAAAGGCCCCGGAATTCCTGATATAGAACAGGCTATGACCGAAGGCTTTTCAACAGCGCCCGAAAATGTCAGAGCGCTTGGCTTCGGTGCCGGTATGGGTCTGCCCAACATCAAAAAATATTCTGACACTATGGATATTGATACGGTTATCGGTGTGGGAACAACTATTACTCTTTCGTTCAATTTTTAAAAATCATTAAGAAACGGTGGTGTTCTTTTTGAAAGAAAATCTTTTTCATTCCGTAAGAATGGACCGGGATAAATGTGTGGGCTGTATGAACTGCCTTAAACATTGTCCCACAGAGGCCATCCGTGTGCGTAACGGTAAAGCAAATATTGTTAAAGAAAAATGTATTGACTGCGGAAAATGTATTGCAGTATGCCCTCATCACGCTAAATTTGCTCAGAGAGAATCTCTTGAAAATGTTAAAGATTTTAAATATAAAATTGCGTTGCCTGCGCCGTCACTCTACGGTCAGTTTAACAATCTTGACGATGTCAACTATGTTCTGAGCGGTCTCAAGCTGTTAGGCTTTGACGAGGTTTTTGAGGTTTCAAAGGCGGCTGAAGTGGTTTCTCATGCAACACGCAAAAAATTAAAAGAAAACAAAACAGGCAAACCGTTGATTTCTTCTGCCTGCCCTGCTGTTGTGAGGCTTATAACTGTTTCTTATCCTACGCTTATTCCTCAGCTTCTTGATATCAATGCGCCGATGGAAATCGCTGCTATTATGGCAAGAAAAGAAGCTGTTGAAAAAACAGGCTTCAAAGATGAAGAAATCGGTGTGTTTTTTATAACTCCCTGCCCGGCAAAAATTACGGCAATCAGAAACCCTCTTACTCTTGATAAACCGGTTATTGACGGCGCTGTGGCTATTAAAGATATTTACCCTGCTCTCGTTCATCAGATGGGACGGTTGGGTAAAGATGAAAAACTTGTTGAAGACCTGCAGCAATCAGGAAAAATCGGTGTAAGCTGGTCAACTTCCGGCGGTGAAAGTGCAGCGCTGCTTTGTGATAACTACCTTGCCGCTGACGGCATTGAAAATGTAAAAGCTATTCTCGACGAGGTTGAAGACGGCAAACTTGACAGCATGGAGTTTATCGAGCTTAATTCCTGCACCTGTGGCTGTGTGGGAGGAAGTCTTACTGCAGAAAACCCGTTTATTGCAAAAAGAAGACTGCAGATGTTGAGAAAATATCTGCCTGTTTCTTGCATCAGATACACTGACGAAGAGTCAGAAAGCGATAAGATTGATTGGGAAAAGGCTCCTCAGGCCAATAACGTTATGCGCCTTGCTGATAATATTTTTGCCGCTATGCGCATTATGGGTGAAATCAATGACCTTGAAACCAAACTGCCCAAGCTTGATTGCGGCACTTGCGGAGCTCCGTCGTGCAAGGCTCTGGCTGAGGATATTGTTAGAGGCTTTGCAGATATTCATGACTGCATTTTCCTGACGAGAAATGAATATGCCAAATCAAATGAGCCTGAGGCAGAGATGTTCAGAGAGATTCTGCCGGCTCCTTTCAGAAAAAACGAGGAGGATTAACATGCTTACAGTCAAAGATCTTCAGCAAAAAGGTGATATGAAAATTCTTTGCCCCGACACGCTGCCCGACAGAGAAATCAAAGGCTGTTATTGTGGTGACCTTCTCAGCTGGGTTATGTCAAGGGCAACTGAGGGTGACGCCTGGCTGACGGTTATGGGCAACATCAACGCTGTGGGTGTGGCTGTTCTTGCCGATTGCGCTTGTATTGTGCTGACCGAAAACGCTGCTTTTGACGATAACGCTCTTGTCAGAGCCGGAGAAAATGGTGTTGTTGTTTTACAGACAGAAAAAAACAGCTATCAGACAGCTGTTATGATTTCAGAGTTATTGAAGGGCTGAGACCATGTTTTTCAGATACGATTTACATAACCATTCCTGTCTCTCACCTTGCGGTGATAATGATATGACTCCGTATAATCTGGTGAATTTTGCGAAGCTGCTCAATCTTGATGTTATAGCTCTCACAGATCACAACACCTGCCTTAACTGCCCTGCTGCCGTTAAGGTGGGCGAAGATATCGGGGTTACGGTTATTCCCGGTATGGAGCTCTGCACATCAGAAGAAATTCATGTTGTGTGCCTTTTTCCTGATGTTGAAAATGCGTTGGCGTTTTCTGACTATGTGAGAAAAAACATACCGCCCGTCAGAAACCGACCTGATATTTTTGGTGAGCAGAGAGTGATGGATGATAAAGATAATATTATCGGCGTTGAAGAGCTGCTGCTTATTACGGCAACAAACATCGGCATTTATCAGGTGCCGGAGCTTGTAAAAAAATATGGCGGAGTGGCGTTCCCTGCCCATATTGACAGAGACTCTTATTCTGTTATATCAAACCTTGGGGGAATAGATCTGTCAATGGGTTTCAACTGCGCCGAAATCACCGATGAGGCTGATGTTGAGGCTTATCTTTCAAAATATCCTGATCTTAAAAAGATGACACTTCTCACCGACAGTGATGCCCATTATCTCGAAAATATGAATATGAACCCAAGACACCTGGAGCTTGACAGCCTGTCAGCTCAGAGTGTGGTGGATTTTTTAATGTCGCAGAAATAATTTTTTGCGGCATTTTTTTATAAATGTGGCTGATACAAACAAAAAAACATCCTTAACCACGATATATAGAGGTTGGCGCACCTTATCTTAAACAAGGTGTAGGTATATTGACGATTTGTAGTATATTTATGCATAAACCTTGATTTTTTGGCGCTTTTATGTTATACTGACCTGGAATGGATTGCTATATTTTTAACAATCGATAAACAACCATACATTATTTAAGGAGGAGAAAACTTAAATGCTCAAAAAAATCAGCAAAATGCCTTTCACAGGCACTCCTGAGCAGGAAGCTCAGCTTCAGGCAATAATTGCAGAGTGTAAGGGTGACAACAGCCTTCTCATGCACGTTATGCAGCAGGCTCAGGGAATTTATGGCTATCTTCCCATCGAAGTTCAGAAGATGATTGCCGATGGTATGGATGTACCTGTTGAAAAGGTATATGGTATTTCAACATTCTACGCCCAGTTCGCTTTGTCTCCTAAAGGACAGTATAATATCTCTGTATGCCTTGGTACAGCTTGCTATGTTAAAGGCGCTCAGGATCTTATTGACAAGCTTTGTGAAGAGCTTAAAATTGATGCCGGTGAATGCACAGAAGACGGCAAATTCTCAGTAGAAGCCTGTCGTTGTATCGGTGCTTGCGGTCTCGCTCCTGTTCTTACAGTTAACGATGAAGTTTACGGTAAGCTTGTTGCCGACGATATCCCCGGTATCCTTGCTAAATATCAGGCATAATTATGCGTGAATTATCCTTAAACATACTGGATATTTCGCAAAACTCTATATCTGCCGGAGCTTCATTGGTTGAGATTGTTGTTGAAGAGTGCACAGCTGACAACGTTATGGCTGTCAGCATCATTGACAACGGTTGCGGAATGGATGAGGAAATGCTCGCAAGAGTGAACGATCCTTTCTGCACAACAAGAACAACCAGAAAAGTCGGGATGGGAATCCCCCTTTTTAAAATGGCGGCAGAGATGACGGGTGGCAGCTTTGAAATAAGCTCCGTTGTCGGTGAAGGAACAAGAGTAAAAGCTCTTTTTAAAACTGACAGCATTGATTTCACCCCGTTAGGTGATATTGACTCAACCATTATCACCCTTATTACTATGAACACTCACATCGACTTTCTCTATCGCCTTAAATTTGACGGCAGAGAATTCGCTCTTGACACAAAGCAGCTCAAAGACATATTAGGCGGTGTTCCTCTTAATGAGCCTGAGGTTGTTATGTGGATGAAAGACTATTTAAAAGGACAAACTCAAATAATCCGTGGAGGTGTTATATAATGAAAACACTTGAAGAATTATTGGCAATCAAAGCCAGAGCTGAAAAGCAGATGAACGTCAGAGAAGAAGATGGCGCAGGCATCAGAGTTGTTGTTGGTATGGCAACATGCGGTATCGCAGCAGGTGCAAGACCCGTTCTCGCAGGTTTTGTTGAAGAAGTAGCAAAGAGAAATCTCAAAGACGTTTCAGTTAACCAGACAGGCTGCATCGGTATGTGCCAGTATGAGCCTATCGTTGAAGTTTTTGAAGAAGGCAAAGAAAAGGTAACTTACATCAAGATGTCACCCGAAAAGGTAGCACGTGTTGTTGCAGACCACATCGTTAACGGTAACCCCGTTGTTGAATACACGGTAGCATCTCTCGATAAATAAGGAGGAAAATTATGTATCGTTCACACGTACTTGTCTGCGGCGGTACAGGCTGTACATCTTCAAACAGCCTTGCTATTATCGAAGCCCTTGAAAAAGAGCTTGAAGCAAAAGGCCTCACAGACGAAGTAAAAGTTATTAAAACAGGCTGTTTCGGCCTTTGCGCCCTCGGCCCGATTATGGTTGTTTATCCCGAAGGCAGCTTCTACAGTGAAGTTAAGGTAGAAAATATTCCCGAAATCGTTGAAGAGCATCTTCTTAAAGGCCGTATTGTTAAACATCTTCTTTATGAAGAGACAACACAGACCGAAGATATCAAATCTATCAACGAAACAAACTTCTATAAAAAGCAGAAGAGAGTTGCTCTTCGTAACTGCGGTGTTATCGACCCCGAAAACATCGAAGAATACATAGCAATGGACGGTTATCAGGCTCTTGCTAAGGTTGTTACAGAGATGACACCTGAGCAGGTTATCGACATTGTTAAAGATTCAGGTTTGCGTGGCCGTGGCGGCGGCGGTTTCCCCACAGGTCTCAAATGGAGCTTCACAGCTAAAAACCCTGCTGACCAGAAATATGTTGTATGTAACGCTGACGAAGGTGACCCCGGTGCATTTATGGACCGTTCAATCCTTGAAGGTGACCCCCACTGCGTTATCGAATCAATGGCAATCTGCGGTTACGCAACAGGCGCAACAGAGGGTTATGTTTATGTTCGTGCTGAGTATCCCATCGCTGTAGGCCGTCTTCAGAAGGCTATTGATGACGCTCGTGCATACGGTCTTCTCGGTAAGGACCTCTTCGGTTCAGGTTTCGATTTTGATCTTCACATCCGTCTTGGTGCAGGTGCATTCGTATGCGGTGAAGAAACAGCTCTTATGACATCAATCGAAGGTAATCGTGGTGAGCCCAGACCCAGACCTCCTTATCCCGCAGTTAAGGGTCTCTTTGCAAAACCCACAACAGAAAACAACGTTGAAACATTTGCAAATATCCCACAGATTATTCTCAAAGGTGCTGATTGGTTCGCATCAATGGGTACAGAAAAATCAAAGGGTACAAAGGTATTCGCTCTTGGCGGTAAAATCAACAACACAGGTCTTGTTGAAGTTCCAATGGGTACAACACTTCGTGAAG
>JAZRME010000311.1:0-2900 GCA_045647325.1 Acutalibacteraceae bacterium
CAGCAAAAAATCGCGTTCGATAACTCGAACGGGATTCTGGTGCCGGGGACCGGGGTCGAACCGGTACGGTATCGCTACCACTGGATTTTGAGTCCAGCACGTCTGCCAATTCCATCACACCGGCACATAACAGAAGATATTATAACTATTCACTCAATAAAAGTCAATAGTTATTTGAAATATTACTTAAGATTTTCATATATTGCATGAGCAATTGCTTTGGCGTAAGTATCAATGTTTTTATCAAAATTTTTGTTATCATCCTCATTACTGATAAAACCAACCTCAACAAGACAAGACGGCATATTAGTGTTTGCGTTTACATAATAGTTATTTCCCGTTGTATCCCTATAGCCCTTTTTAACCCCTCTTGAATATATATCTGAACTTTCAATAAGAGCGTTTAAAATATCATTTGCTAATTTTTCTTCTTCGGGAAGCGGTTTGTCTTTGATCCAGATTTCTGTTCCTGTGCCTGATAATGAGCTGTTTCTGTGAAGCGACACAAACAAGTCTGCCCTGCCTCGGTTGGCAATTTTGCATCTTGATTTCAAGGACACAGCTTCATCTGTTTCTCGTGTCATAATTACTCTTACGTCAAGCTTTTCGAGTTCGGCTCTGACCTTCAGCGCCAGATCGAGATTATCATTTTTTTCAAAACGGGATTTTGAATTATATGTTGCTCCCACATCTTCCCCACCGTGCCCCGGATCGAGGCAGACAATATCTCTTTTGTCAAAGATTATAGTTGTTATCGATGAAAGAGCTTTAACAGCTATCAAAAAACATAGCAGAATCACAATGCTACCGATTATAAGGGGCTTGTTTATTGAACTTTTAATTTCACTCACCTCACTGAATATTATTAATACTATTAAATATCCTCAGAAAATATGATTGACAGTTATTAAAAGCAATAGTATAATTTAGCATAATGATAATACTGTTTTGGTTATATGTAAACAGTATATATTTATATTTTCTTTATTTTTAATTTAGAATTGGAGAGATTTTTATGGCAAATCAGAACTTCAAACCTGTTATCCGTTTTATTGCGATGAGTGACGTGCATCTTAAAGATGAACATTCAGTTGAGCATGACAGACTTGTTAAAGCTATTAAAGACGCTTATAAAATAGCAGAAGCTCACCCTGAATATAAAAATGTTGACGCTATTGTTGTTGCCGGTGACCTTGCAACAAGCGGCTCTGAAATTCAGTTCCAGCGAGCAAAAGAGATTTTTGATTCAAATCTTAAAGCTGAAACCAAAAGAATTGTTTCAATAGCCAGTCATGAATTTCACGGTGACGGTGTTGAAGCAGCTTATGAAAAGCTTAAGAGAGTTCTTAACAGCGACGGTGACACTCACGAAGTTATCAACGGCTTTCACTTCGTTGCCGTTTCACCCTCAAAAGGCTGTAATGTTAACGATGAGAAAATCGCATGGGTAAGAAAAGAACTCACTGCCGCTCACAAAGATGACCCCCAAAAACCTGTATTTATGTTCCAGCATCCTCATGTTTCCGGTACAGTTTACGGCGCAACAAACTGGGGTGAAGACGAACTTAATATCGTATATAACGATTTTCCGCAGATTCTTGTTTTTTCCGGTCATTCACACGCACCTATCAATGACCCCCGTTCAATTCATCAGCAGCATTACACCTGCCTCGGCACAGGCTCATTAAGTTATTTTGAGCTTGATGAATTTGATAAGGCTTGTAACACTATCCCCGAAAATTCACAGAACTGCGCTCAGATGCTCATCGTTGAAGCTGACGCTCAAAACAGAGTCAGAGTTTATCCTTATGACATTCTCACAGGCAATTTCTTCCAATACACATGGAAAATTGATGAACCTTCAGACCCTGAAACTTTCCTTTACACTGATTCAATCAGATATAAAAAAGCACTCGCTCCTTATTTTAACAGCGGAGCTGAAGCTATTGTTTCTGAAGTTACAGAAAACGGTGCAAAAATCACATTCCCTCAGGCTGTATGTGACGATGAACCATTTGTAAACAGTTATGATATTGTTATCCGCAGAAAAGATAACAACGTTATAAAAAGCCAGAAGAGTATCTGGTCAGAGTATTATTTTTATGATATGCCTGAGACAAGAAGCATTTCTTTTGATTTGCTTGACAGCAATACAGAATACGTTGCAAAAATAACAGCAAAAGGATTTTTCCACAACAAATCTTCAAATTCGCTTACAGTTGAGTTCAGAACAAAATAATTTGTCTTAAGTTGTTTACGGGAGAAAATATGAATAAATTTAAATCATTTCTGAAACGCAAAGATATTGAATTCACAGCCAAAAGATATGGTATTGATGCCCTTGGTGCAATGGCTCAAGGTCTTTTTGCCTCGTTGTTGGTGGGAACAATTCTTTCTACATTGGGATCACAGCTTAATATCGGTATTTTTACAGAGCTTGGTGACTTTGCCAAGGCTGTTGCCGGTCCTGCAATGGCTGTTGCAATCGGTTACGCACTGAATGCGCCTCCCCTTGTGCTGTTTTCTTTGGTCGCTGTCGGTTGGGCATCTAACAGCCTTGGCGGCGCCGGAGGACCGTTAGCAGTTTTGCTTATCACAATTATAGCTGCGGAGCTGGGTAAAGCTGTCAGTAAAGAAACAAAGGTTGATATCCTTGTGACTCCGTTGACTGTAATTATTTCAGGCGGTCTTCTTGCTCATTATTGCGCTCCTGCAATCGGTGTTGCATCAAGTTATGTCGGCAACATTATTATGTGGGCAACAGAACAGCAGCCGTTTATTATGGGAATCATTGTTTCTGTAATTGTAGGTGTTGCACTCACTCTTCCTATAAGCAGCGCTGCTATCTGCGCAGCGTTGAGCCTCACCGGACTCGCCGGCGGAGCTGCCGTAGCAGGATG
>JAZRME010000312.1:0-2816 GCA_045647325.1 Acutalibacteraceae bacterium
CCATACTTTCAAAGCTGGTACAATCGGTACCCTTGCCGATAAAACCGCTTATGGTTTTGTTAAAAAATGGTTGGATGAAAAGGGCAGGACTCTTCACCGTGCAGAAGAGGACAGGCTCACAAGAGGCTGTGTCGGCGTTAAAAGAACGACAGGTCAGCACCCGGGAGGAATGGTTGTTGTGCCCGGTGATATGGAAGCTGAAGATTTCACTCCGATTCAGCATCCTGCTGACGATGCAGATAAAGGTCTGCGTACAACCCACTTTGATTTCCACGCTTTGCATGATACAATTCTTAAACTTGATAATCTCGGTCACGATGTGCCCACGATTTATAAACACCTTGAAGATGCAACAGGCATTTCAGTTATGGATGCTGATGTTTGTGACCCAAATGTTTACAAGCTTCTTACTACCCCTGAACCGTTGGGTGTTACCTGTGAAGAAATCGATTGCGAAACGGGAACTTTGTCTCTCCCCGAGCTTGGCACACCGTTTGTCCGTCAGATGCTTCTTGATGCGCAGCCTAAAAACTTTTCAGATATGCTTCAGATATCGGGACTTTCTCACGGAACTGATGTATGGCTGGGCAACGCTCAGGATCTGATTAAAAACGGAACATGTACTATTTCAGATGTTATCGGTACCCGTGACAGTATTATGGTTTATCTTATGCACAAGGGTCTTGAACCTGATATGGCATTTAAAATTATGGAAATCGTGCGAAAAGGTAACGCTACTAAGTTGCTGACAGATGTGCATTTCAACGCTATGAAAGAGCATGGCGTTCCACAATGGTATATTGACTCTTGTATGAAAATCAAATATATGTTCCCTAAAGCTCATGCTGCGGCTTATGTTATCGCTGCGATGCGTCTGGCTTGGTATAAAATTTATTATCCCAAAGAGTATTATGCGACATATATGACAGTCCGTGGTGAAGACCTTGACACCGTTGCTATTATGAACGGCAGAAAAGCAGTCAAAACCGTTATGGATGAAATCAAAGCTAAAGGTAATGAAGCCACAGCCAAAGAAGAAAATATGTACGTTGCCATGCAGGTTGTAAATGAAATGATGGCAAGAGGTGTAGAGTTTTTGCCTGTTGATATCTACAAGTCTGAAGCAAGTGTATATAAAATTGAAGACGGAAAAATCCGACTTCCTTTCTTGTCAATGGCCGGTACGGGTGAAAGCGCAGCCAAAGCCCTTGCCGAGGCAAGAAATGACGGTCAGGGTGAATTTGCCTCTATTGAGGAGCTTCAGCAAAGAGCTGGTGTCAGCAAATCTGTTATTGAAACTCTTCGTGTGGCAGGTGCTCTCAAAGGTTTGCCTGAAAGCTCACAGATGAGTTTATTCGGATTTTAAACTTGATTTATTAAAATGATAAGTGTATAATGTGTCTGTTATAAGCTAAATTATCAAAAGGAGTAATAATATGGAAGCTTTATTAATAATTCTCGCTGTTATTGTTGTTTTGATTGTTATTACTGCAATCAGAGCTGCAAAATTTGTTCCCGAAAAAAAGGATCGCCCTGAAATTCCTGAAGAGAAGGTTAATTTTCAGCGTGTTCAAAACAATCTTTCAAAAGCAATTCAGTGCAAAACCGTTTCTCACGATGATCCGTCTCTGACAGATTGGTCAGAGTTTGAAAAGTTTCACGCTTTTCTTGAAGAAGCTTATCCGATGATTCACAAAAACCTGACAAAAGAGGTTATTTCAGCAGCAAGTCTTATTTTTAAATGGGAAGGTAAAAATCCTTCACTTGAGCCGATGGCTCTTCTTGCTCATCAGGACGTTGTTCCTGTAACAGCAGGTACAGAAGGCGACTGGAAGCATGACCCCTTTGAAGGCCACAACGATGGCGAATATATCTGGGGACGCGGCACAGTTGATATGAAAAACCACCTCATCTGTGTTATGGAAGCTGTTGAGACTCTTCTTGAAGAGGGCTTCACACCTGAAAGAGATGTTTATCTTTGCTTCGGTCATAACGAAGAGGTTGTTTGCGCAAATGACCCCGGTGCAAGTGCAATTGTTGAAACTCTTCAGAACAGAGGTATTCACCTTGACAGCGTTCTTGATGAGGGTGGTGCTATTATCTCTGTTGATATGAAGGGTATTATCAAAACAAATATCCTTGCTATCGGTATGGCTGAAAAAGGCTATTGTGACTTCAAAATTACCGTTACTGATAAAGGTGGCCACTCATCTCAGGCTCCTGATCACAACGGACTTGGCAAACTTGCTAACACAATTCTTGATATTGAAAACAATCAGTTCAAAATCAGACTTCTTCCGTTTATCTACACTCTTCTTGAGCGTGTGGGCAGAACCGCAGCTTTCCCTGCTCGTATGATTATGTGTAACTATAAGATGTTTGGTCCGTTGATTAAATTCCTCGGCAAGAGAATTCCTTTCCTTGCCTGTCTTGTTCGTACAGTTACTGCCGTTACAATGTGTGAAGGCAGCCCTGCTCCCAACGTTCTTCCTCAGAGAGCAAGTACAACAGTAAATTTCCGTCCCATTTTCGGCGAAACATCAAAAGATGTTGAGGAACATCTTCGCAAGGTTATCAGATATAAAGATGCTGAAATTGAATGCCTCAGAGCAAAAGAGCCGTCAAGATTTTCTCCCACAGACTCAAGAGCTTTCACAGCTATTGAAAATGTTGCAGGTTCAATGTTTACAGATAAAGCTGTTGCTGTTGTTCCTTATCTTGTTATGGGCGGAACAGACGCTTATTTCTATGAGCAGATCAGTGAAAACGTTCTTCGTTTTGCTCCGTTTAATCTTTCGGTTGAGCTTATCGCAACC
>JAZRME010000313.1:0-9340 GCA_045647325.1 Acutalibacteraceae bacterium
CGACTTGCTGTTAAATTCTTTTTTGCATTTTTTATGGTTGTGATGTCTTTTATTCTTGCGTTTTCCTGTGTTCAGGGAATAGCTCTTGCCGACAGAGTAATGTATATCACATCTCCGGAATCTTTTATCAATCTCTGGACGAACGGCAAGCCTGATTTCTTCGATAGCCCCGGTTTCCAGTTTGAAGTTATGAGCGAAATTTCCAGAGTGGATGTGCTTTTTGACGATGCCGAACAATATCGTAAAAATCTTGAATCAAAAAAAGCGGCAGCTGTTGATGAAATCGTAAAATCTTATTCGCAGAATAAAGCCAACATAATCAAAAAAGAGCTCGAATATATTGCACAGAATTATAAGCGTCAGGAATATGACGGTGAATCAATTTACAACGAAAACGGTTACAGTGAAATTCTTGATGCCCAGATACCTGAAGTTCCTTATGAAAAGCAGAAATATCTCGTTGATCCGTACGCTTCCAAAACTGTGCAGATGGTGCAAAAAATTCTCAATTACGCTGAGGGTGAGGAGTTTTTGAAATATGCATCCCTCGTGCGCTATGAGTCTTTTGATGAAAGTGAATTCTGGTACGATACGAAACTCGGATATGGTTATCATCTATATGATTACACTGATACAGTTGAAAATGTTAAAGCTAAAGTCGAAACAGAGCTGAATAATTTTATTGAAACAGAGTATCAGATATATAAAAGTGACCTTGCTCATTCGCAGATGATAGTCAAAGAATATGAAAATTTAAAATATTATGTCAAAAAAGACGGCAAGGTCTTCACTAATATGGAATCTCCCGAAGCATCTGTTGATTCTGCAAAAAAGCGAGGGTTCTATCTTGTAAAAGAAGACGGCAAAATGCTTTATAGCAGCGGAAACAATTTGCCTGAAAACCAATGGATATGTGAGAGCTATGATTACACTAACCGATTCAAAGATTTTGAAGAAGCTGTGTTTTTTGTAGATGCAAAAATTGTTACTGATAATAACGATGACATAAGTGAGGTTTATAAGAGTTATCAGAACTTACCCGATCGCTTTGATTTGCTTGTAATAACAGCTGTTTTTTCATTTGTTTTGCTCCTTGTTTGTGTTGCGTTTATTTTTATAAGTGCCGGTCACAAAAAAGGCATTGACGGTTGCGCTGTTATCGGTGTTGATAAAATTCCGCCGGATATCCACATCATTTTATCGGGTGGCATAATTTTTGGATTATTCTATCTGGCAGTTATTATATTTGAGATGTGGTACGATAATTTTAATAAGCTTTTCGCAGCCCTTATTTCTCTTTGCTTCTCTGTTGCGTTTATGATTCTTATTGAATTTATCACAAGTATGGTGCGCACTAAAAAAGCGAAGAAAAAGATTTTTGCCAACTGCATTATAATCAGAATTATTGTGCTGATTTTTAAGGTTATAGCAAAGCTTATAAAATTGAGTTATCACGGTGTAAGAAAAGCATTTTTCTCTTACAAAATGAAACACCTGAGCAAAAAGGTTATTCTTATTGCTGTGCTTTGGGTTTTAATTAACGTTGCGGGAATGTTCTTTGCAGTTGTCGGTGCATATAATGACGGAGTGATTACCCTTATTGCGAGTGTATTATTGCTCATTTTTGACGGTGCAACAATTTTCTTTGTCGCAAAATATCTCAACACTCTTGATAAAATTATAGTTGCTGCCACTGAACACACAAGCGCAAATCTCTATGGTGAGCGTTTGCCGAAGTCGCTGACAACTCTTAATGAAAGCCTTAAAGTGACCAGAGAAGAAATGAATGAAGCTGTTGCTCAGGCTGTTAAAAATGAACGCACAAAGGCTGAGCTTATAACCAATGTTTCTCATGATTTAAAAACTCCGCTCACTTCGGTGATTTCTTATGTTGATCTGCTCAAAAAGTGCGATATAAAAGATGAAGATGCGCTGAAATATATTGATGTTTTATCTGATAAGTCTCAAAATCTTAAAAATCTCATTGAAAATCTTATCGAAGCTTCAAAAGCATCAACAGGCAATATCAAAATCAATAAGGTTTATCTTAATCTTGGTGAACTTGCAGCTCAGGCAACAGGTGAGTTTCAGTCAGATTTTGAAGCCCGTGGCCTTGAATTGCGTTTTCAGGAAAATGGCGAAAATGTAAGAATTTTTGCTGACGGTCCTCATACTTACCGTGTGTTTGAAAATCTTTTGTCCAATGCAAAAAAATACTCTGCGAAGGGCACAAGGGTTTATGCCTCAATTCGCAGAGAAGGTGATTTTGGTGTGTTTGAAATTAAAAATATTTCAAAAGAGCCTCTCAATATTTCACCTGAAGAGCTAACCGAAAGGTTTGTCAGAGGTGACGCTTCACGAGGAAGCGAAGAGGGTAACGGCCTCGGTCTTTCAATCGCTAAACAGCTTTGCGTCCTTCAGGGAGGAGAGCTGAAGCTCACAATTGACGGAGATTTGTTTAAGGCTGCCGTTTATTTGCCTATAAACTGATACCCAGAATTTCACAAATGGCTTTGCCTACGCCGCCCTCCTTTGCGGGGGCGGTTATTTTTGTGCAAAGAGCTTTGACTTCGTCCTGAGCGTTGCCCACTGCTACAGAAATTCCGGCATAATTTAGCATATCTATGTCGTTGGTGCTGTCACCGATAGCCACACAACGCTCACGGGGAATATCACATTTTTTCAAAAGAACTTCCATTCCTGTCGCTTTTGAATAGCCTTTTGGTGCATACTCAAGGTAAGTTGGATGCTGAAATGCTGTGTAACGCTGACAGATAAATTCAAACTCTTCTTTTGAAAAATTATAAGGCACAAAAAATTTGGTTATTCTGAAATCAGAATATTTTTCGACATATTCTCTGCCGTTTTCAAGAAGAATAAAATCTTCATTATCGTTGAATTTATTGCGAAAATTCTGTGTTTCACCCTCAAGGACAACCTCTTTGCCCTCAGAAGTGAATTTATCAAACATCTCTGCAACCTCTTCAGGCGGAATGGCTACTGATAAAACCAATTCATCGCCATAGGTGATGTAACAGCCTATGCCGACAACATAGCCGTCAAACTCGACCTCACGCACACATTGGGGCACATAGCCCATGCTTCTGCCGCTGTTGATAAAAATTTTGTGGCCGAGTTCACGCGCTTTTCTGATTGCAATTTTATTTTCTTCACAGATTCCTCCCTCTGAGGTGAGGGTTCCGTCAATGTCGAGAAAAAAAGCGTATTTATCCATTTTTGATAATCCTTTTCAGTTCCTGTGCAATATTTTTTGTGTCAACAGCTTCGAGTCGGTGAGCATCTGTTCCGATTGTGAAAACAACACCGATTTCTCTGCCGATGTTATACATCTTTCTGATAAGTTCAGGGTCACTGCCTACATTACCTGAGTTAAATTCCCAGGCGCAACCGCTATTGTGACCTTCAAGCATAATGTCACCAAGCTCATTTTCGGTCCAGGTGTTGCCCACGAGGTCAGCGTCCCAACCTTTCATTCTTCTCAGATATCTGCCTGAAAAAGGATGCGCTATTGTGTCGGCTGCTTTATCTTTAAAAAGGTTACGGAGCATACGCTTTGTAACCTCTTTATAGCTTTCGGGTGTGCCGTCATCACCTTGCTGCCATCCTGTTACGTGAAAATGATTCTGAGCATACAAACGATAATCGGTTTCAATTTCAACACCTTTGAGTGTATAATCATTTTCGTGATAGCATGAAAATTCACCGCCGATTAAAATCTCTATATCAGAGTTTAACTCGTCACGGAGCTTACGGAGTCTTGCGCAGTTTTCGATAAACTCAGGCAAGTCCTCACGCTCATAAATGTGATCAGTGAGTGCGATTTTTTTGAGCCCTGCATTTTTGGTAACTCTCACAATTTCTGAAAAATCCATTTCTTCTTTGGCGCAGCCTGAAAAATTGGTGTGAATGTGTAAGTTGTTCTGAGCAAGTTCATCAATGTTATAAGTTTTATCTGTAAAAAACATATTATCATCTCCTCTGATATTTTAACAATTAAAACCTGCGTTGTCAATTATCATTGACTTTTACCGGTAAAAATGTTAATCTAAATTGTAAAAATCAAGGAGGTAAAAGTTATGAAAAAACTTATAAGCCTTTTGCTTGTGGTTGTTCTTCTTGCTACAAGTATAACAGCAGCATTTGCAGCAAAGCCGATTCCGGAATATGACCATAACTGTCTGACTGATTGTCAGGGTGACTGTGAATATACACCTATTATCGTTGTTCACGGCATTATGCAGTCACAGGTTTATGTTCAGGATAAGGAAGGCAACGATATTCTCACAAGTGACGGGTTCCCCATTGTTGAGGGTATGGATATGCAGTTTATGTTTGATATGAACACTATCACAGATGCTATTCCCTCAATTATTGTTAAGCTTCTGCTCAGCGTTCTTATGGGTGACAGAGATGTTTTTGTTGACGAACTTGTTGATGTTGTTGACGAAGCATTCAGCTCTCATTATTTCAACCCTGACGGAACCCGTGAAAACGGTGTTCACGTTGATGAATATTGGTATTCAAACGAAGTAGCTATGACAAAGCCTGATAAATCTTACGGCTACGCTCAGGGCTATCGCACCGACGATGAAGGCAACACTCTCCCTTCATACAAATATGAGCATGAATATGATTTTATCAAAGCTCAGGTTGACATCACAGCTTATTGTGAAATGGCAGGTTATGATCACGCATATTATTACGCCTACAGTTCATTTGGCGACACTCTTGAAACAGCTGAAAGACTTAACTCTTATGTTCAGATGGTTAAAGAGCAAACCGGCCACGATAAAGTAACAATTGTTTTTATCAGCCTCGGCGGAACAATCGGTAACGCATATCTCTCAGAATATTGCAATCCTGATGATATCGACAGAGTTATTTACGCTGCCGCAGCAACTGACGGATCATATCTTCTCAGCGACCTTATGGATGCAGCTCTCAGCTTTGAAGATGCAGAGCTTTTCTATTCAGAGATGATTCCTCTTATTCTTCAACTTGCTGACAGCGGTATGGATTGGTTGGGTTACCTTCTTAACTTTGTAACCCGTGGAATTCCTTACGGATTATTTACTGATCATATTGATTATATTGCCGGTCGTGTAATCAAAGAAGTTCTCGGCAATCTTATTATGAATTGCCCCTCAATGTGGGCTCTTGTTCCAAGCGGTGAGTATGAAGAACTTGCATCAAAATATATCTCTGATGAAGCTCATGCTGTTTTAAAAGCCAAGACAGATAAGTATTATGAAATTCAGAAAAACGCTGCTTCAACAGCAAAACGCCTTTCAGATGAAGGTATGGATATTTTCGTAATCTGCGGATACGGTCTTCCTCTTCCTGCAGCTATTGAAAATTGGAACTACAGCTCAGATAATATTATTCAGGTTCAGTCAACATCTTTAGGCGCAACTTCTGCAAACTACGGTGAAGTTCTTCCTGAGGGTTATGAGCCATCAATTGATGAAAGCTATATTTCACCTGACGGTTCACTTGATGCCGGTACCTGTGCCCTTCCTGAAAGAACATGGTTCATTCAGAATCAGAGCCATCTCAAGCTTCAGTCTTCTGTTGAGGATGTTATTGCCCTTTGTATAGATATTGCAACTAATAAGTCTATCACAGATGCAAGAGTAAATAACGGAGGATATCCCCAGTTTAATCAGTATCGTGATAACAAGGGCCTTCGTGACAGAATTTACACTTATGAGCATCTTGAAGAGGAGCAGATTGCATCTGTCTCTGCTGAAGATAAGGCTGAGCTTGACGCCGCTTATCAGAAAGCTGTTGATGAACTTGCAAAACGTGCATGGAATTACGATGAGGCAAAAGCAATTGAAGTTGAGCTTTATACAAAACTCTATGACCTTGGTTTTGTAAGTGATGATCCTTTTGAAAAATATGAACTCAGTGGTGTACTTACTCCGATTTTTAAAACTATGAGCGATCTGATGCTTAAAGTTTACGGTGCAAGAGACTATTATTGGTTTAACTGAATAACAAAAGCGACGGAGAAATCCGTCGCTTAATTTTTTACTGTTTGTAATATGAAAGGAAGTCTCTCAACTCATCAACAGCTTTTTTAAGCTGTGTTTTTTCAGGAAGATAAACAATTCTGAAATGGTCGGGCTGCTCCCAATGGAATCCACCGCCGTGAGTGAGAAGAATTTTTTTGTCTTTAAGCAAGTCAAGCACAAACTGCTCATCGTCTTTGATGCCAAATATTTTTGTGTCAATTTTGGGGAAGATGTAAAACGCTGCTTTAGGTTTCACAGCAGAAAGACCGGGAATTGAATTGATTTCGTTATAAACAAGTTCTCTTTGTTCATACACTCTTCCGCCGGGCACGATAAGTTTCTTTGTTTCCTGAGTGGATTCGAGGGCAGTTTCAATCACAGCCTGAGCAGGAACGTTTGAACAAAGGCGCATTGATGAGAGAAGATTCAGACCCTCGATGTAGCTCTTAACATTTTTTTTGTTGCCGCAAAGTGTCATCCAACCGCAACGGTAACCTGCAATCAGATGTGACTTTGAAAGTCCGTTATAGGTGATAGTCAGCGTATCAGGGGCAAGGGTTGCGATTGAAATATGCTCTTCATCATCCATAACCAGTCTGTCATAAATTTCGTCGGCAAAAATTATCATTCCGTTTTCGGTTGCCAGATCAGCAATTTTCTGAAGAATATCTTTTGAATAAAGCGCACCTGTAGGGTTGTTGGGGTTGATAACAACAATGCCCTTTGTGTTGGGTGTGATTTTTCGTTTTATATCTTCAATGTCGGGCTGCCAATCTGAACTTTCATCACAAATGTAATGAACAGCTGTGCCACCGGCAAGGGTAACGGAAGCGGTCCATAACGGATAGTCGGGGGAGGGGACGAGAATTTCATCACCCTTATCAAGAAGACCCTGCATACTCATTGTGATAAGCTCACTGACACCGTTGCCGGTATAAATGTCGTTGACAGTGACTCCTTCAATGCCTTTTTGCTCTTTGCAATATTTTGCAATTGCTTCTCTTGCTGAGAGAATACCCTTTGAAGTGGAATAACCCTCGGTTGAAGTAAGAGCTGATTCCATCTTGTTAATAATTTCTTCCGGTGCTTCAAATCCGAAAGGAGCCGGGTTGCCGATATTAAGCTTGAGTATTTTTTCGCCGAAAGACTCCATTCTTTCAGCCTCATCCATAACAGGACCTCTGATATCATAGCACACATTATTAAGCTTTTTTGATTTTTCAATAATTCGCATCTTTTTCACCTTTCAAAACAAAACCCCAAACGCATTGTATGCGTTCAGGGCGAAAATATCCGTGTTACCACCTGAATTCAGAGCCTGAGCTCTGCACTCTTGACCTGTAACGGAGGAACCCGTCGGCGCTTAATCGCTTACGCTTTCTGCACCGCCACTCAGGGATGGCTTTGGGTGTGTTGATCATAAAGACTTGCACCGACCGTCTTTTCTCTGGTTTCACTTCACACTTACTCTTTCCCGTCAATGTGTTTGCAATATGGGTGGAATTTTATCATATCCCACACAAAAAGTCAAGGTGTGGCGATGACATAATAGTTTTTTTGTTGCTCTTTTATTTGATAAAACGGTTGCATTTTATGTCGAAAATGGTATAATAGCCGTCGAGGTGTATAATTATGAAAAAAGCATTAAAAGTAATTTTATCAGTGTTTATCGCAATTGTTGTTGCATTGGGTGGTTTACTTCTTTATTTATACAATATTGTTTCAGACCCTTCTGAAATTGTTAAGTATGAAACAACAAACCCTGCAATATCAGGTAAGACTCTTGTTTCTGCTCACAGAAGCGGCAGCGGTATTGCCCCTGAAGAAACAATGGTAGCTTTCAGAAACTGCGTTGAAAGTGAAAATTTCAATACAGACATTTTTGAGTTTGACCTTCACATCACAAAAGATAATGTTCTTGTTCTTCTTCACGATGATACTCTTGACAGAACAAGTGACAGCCTTGAAGTTTTTGGTGAGGAAGAAGTCCGCCCCGAAAACAAAACATACGAAGAACTTCGTCAGCTTAATATGGGCGCAAAGTTTGAGGATGAAAACGGAAATATGCCTTATGCAGACCTTAAAGGCGATGCTGTTCCCGATGACTTAAAAATTGTGCGTGTTGAAGATATTCTTGATTATCTTATGGCAAACGGAGATTTTGATTATATTATCGAAGTCAAAAACGGTGAAGAACTTGGTAAAAAGGCTGTTGACGAGCTTTACAAGGTTCTTGAAGAAAGAGATCTTCTTGATGATGTTATTTTCGGCACATTCAACGGTGAAGTAAGTGAATATGTTGATAATAATTATCCTAAACTTCTCAGAAGCTCCACAATTATGGAAGTTCTCAGCTTCTATGTTAAGGCAAATCTCGGTCTCAAAAATCTTGATGTAAACTATGTTGCTCTTCAGATTCCTTATAAACTTTATTGCGTAAACCTCGGCACAGCCAAAGTTATTAACTACGCTCATGAAAACAACCTTGCAGTTCAGTATTGGACAATCAACGAAGAGGATGAAATTGAATATCTTGTTTCTCTTGGCGCTGACTGCATTATGAGTGACTATCCTGACAGAGTTTATGACATCGTAAACAACTAAATATTTAGCACCTACTTTTTGTAGGTGCTTTTTTCTTGAAAAAATTTATTTTTCGTGCTAATATTTAGATATAACTATTGGAGGTTATATTATGAATGTGTTTGAAAATGTAAAGAAAAATTTCGGTTTTGGTTGTATGCGCCTTCCGATGCTTGAAAATGATGAAGTGGATTACGAGCATTTTTCAAAAATGATAGATACTTTTATGAATGAAGGTTTTAACTATTTTGACACTGCTCACGGTTACATCGGTGGCAAAAGTGAAATCGCTGTAAGAGAATGTCTTGCAAAAAGATATGACCGTGGAAGCTACATTCTGACTAATAAATTAAGTGAAGGCTATTTTCAGAAAGAAGAAGATATCGTTCCGTTTTTTGAAAGTCAGCTTGAAGCTTGTGGTGTAGAGTATTTTGATTTTTATCTCTTCCATGCTATCAATAAAAAGTATTACAAAAAATACACTGAGTGTAATGCTTTTGAGGTTGTTAAAAAACTAAAAGAGCAGGGCAGGGTTAAGCATATCGGTATGTCTTTTCACGATAAAGCAGAAGTGCTTGATATGATTCTTGCCGAGCATCCTGAAATTGAAACAGTGCAGATTCAGTTTAACTATCTTGATTATGAAGATGTTGGCGTTGAGGGCAGACTTTGTTATGAAGTTTGTCGTAAATATAATAAACCTATCATTGTTATGGAAC
>JAZRME010000314.1:0-22670 GCA_045647325.1 Acutalibacteraceae bacterium
GTCCTCAGTGTTGTTCTTTGCCTGAGCCTTCTCCTTTCAGTGAGCATGGTTTCAGCATTCGCAACCGACGGCACAGCAGTTGAAAGAGTTTCTTGCGTTATCAATGGTGACACAGCCACTCAGAGAGGCTTCACATGGTACACAGAAGCTGAAACTGCAACAGAAATCAAAATCTACAAAAACGCAGTTGTTGATGTAACAAGCACCCTTACCCTTTCAGATGTTAAATGTGAAGAATGGGAAGGCCACTACATGCACAAAGTTACTGTTTCAGGCCTTGAAGCAGGTACAACCTACACTTATGTTGTAGGCAACGGCTCTGAATGGAGCGATGTCGGTACATTCACAACCGACAACGGCGATGATGAAGTTAAATTCATCACTATTGCTGACGTTCAGGCAAGTTCAGAAGAAAACTTTGAAAAAGCTTCATGGGTTCTTGATGCCGCTATGGCAAAGATGCCCGATGCTGATTTCTTCACAGCTCTCGGTGACTACACCAATGACAGCACAAATGAAGAATGGGACGGCTATTACAAATATTTCCAGAACAACCACAACGCTCTGACTCATGTTCCCGTTGCAGGTAACCATGACGGTCTCGGTGTATGGAACTGGTTCAACAATATGTTTAATGTTGACACAAGCGAAAGCGTTCAGAATCTTAACGGTTTCAACTATTCTTTTGATTACGGCAACGCTCACTTCGCAGTTCTTAACACAAACGATTTGCTCGTTATTTCAAACGCTCAGCTTGATTGGCTCAGAAATGATATGAACTCAACTGACGCTGACTGGAAAATCGTATTTATGCACAAATCTCCCTACTCACTCGGTAAAGACGGTAAATGGCCTGATGCTCTTTATCTCACAGAAGCTCTTACCAAGGTTGTTGAAGAGTGTAATGTTGACATCGTTATGTCAGGTCACGACCATCAGTATCTTCGCACAAAGCCCCTTGTTGACAACGAAGTTGCAGCAGATGGCGAAGGCGTAAGATACATCCTTGCAGGTACAGCAGGTACAAAGAGATACGAAGTCCGTGAATTTATGCCCGGCGTTTATATGGAAAAAGAGTTTATTGACGCTCTTACAATTCAGAAGAACGGCTACGGTAACTATTGGGACGGTGAAGACTGGGATCAGACTGACCCCGAAAGAATCGGCGGATTGTTCTCAACCATCAGCATTGACGGTGGCGAACTTAAATTTGAAGCTTATGTTCTTAATGATGAAACACAGCAGCTTAAGCTTGTTGACGAAATGACACTCACAAAAGAGCAGGGCGAAAACGTTCCTTCATTTGAAGGTGACAACACAACATCAACAGTTGAATACGCTCTCGATGTTGTTCCCTCATTCCTCGGTCTTGCAGGTTATGCAATAGGCAACTGGCTTATCAAGACAGTTATCAATCTTCCCAAGATTCTCTATTATGTAATCAAGACTGATACATTCTAAAAAACAAAAGACCGTAGGTGTCAGAACCTACGGTCTTATTTTTTATCTTATGTAATATTTTCTTTTTTTATGCCGAAAATAAATCTTAAAACTCCTCTTAATGCTTTTGGACTTTTTACTAATACCACTTGCATAATATGCCTCCTTATTTAGCTATAACGATGCCGAGTATAATTATCACGATAGCTAAAATTGCAATAAGGATTGAATTAGAGCAACAAAAAGAAACCACCAGCCCCATACCGAAAGCGGCTATTATTGCGCCCCAATTCACCGGCCCCCGCCTACCACGACATCTCATAAAAACACCACCGTCACAGCTTTTAATACATACTATGACGGTGGTAAAATTCGGTTACTGATTTTCTTTTGAAATAACAGTCAGGAGTGTTCCTTTTTTAACTGTTACCTTTCCTTGCGGAGCAATAACAAAGTTGCTTGTAGCCAGAGTATCATAAGGAAAAAGAGAGATATTATCAACTTCATAATAAAAGCCTTCAAGTGAAACACCGTGAGCAGCTCCGTTAAGAGGAAAGAAAGACACTTTTTCATTGACATTTCTCTCAATAAACGCTTTATCGTTTCTGAGAATAAAAGCAAAATTATTTTCATCGGCAAGAATTGCTGTTGCGCCCTTTTTGTCAGCAAACAAAAGAGTCTGTATATTGGCAAAGGTATGGTCAAATCTACCACCCATTCCGCCAAAAATAACAAAGTTTTTGCAGCCTCTTTTAATGCCCTCTTTGACAGCAAGCATTGTATCGGTGTCATCTTTTTCAACGGGATAGGTAAGAACTTCTGTCTGTGTGTCAGGCTTTTGGGAAGAATCAAAATCACCAAGATACAAATCAGCCTTTAAACCGAGAGGTTCAAGATGCTTCTGACCTCCGTCAGCGCAGACAATAAAATCTTCTTCAGCTATTTTTGGCTTTATTGCAGAATAATCTTTAATTTCTGCTGCGCCTAAAATCACCCATCTTTTCAAAGCTGCCACTCCTTAATATCTTTAACTTCATTATATAAGGCAATATAGCTGTCGTGTCTTGATTGACAGATTTTTCCGTCTCTGACAGCCTCAACAATTCTGCACCCTTTATCATTGATATGAGCACAAGATGTGAATTTGCATGTGCCTATATATTCATCAAACTCTTTAAAACAATACTGCAGATCGTCTTTTAAAATTACATCTCCGCTTTCAAAATCAAGAGAAGAAAAGCCCGGTGTGTCAGCAACATATCCTCCGCCGATTTTATAAAGCTCAACATGGCGGGTTGTATGACGACCCCTGCCCAACTTTGAGCTGATTTCACCTGTTTCACGGTTACAGTCAGGGTCAATATAGTTAAGCAAAGTTGACTTACCTACACCTGTGTTACCGGTAAAAGCGCTGGTGCAGCCTTCAATTTCAGATTTTATTGCTTCAGCATCCCCTCCGTTGACAGAGGAAAATTTATAAGCCTTTATCCCTGCGAGACGATATATTTCAATAAGGTCATCGCAAGGCTTAAGATCTGTTTTTGTAAAGACAACCACCGGCTCAATATTATTACGCTCAGCAATAACCGTCAGCCTGTCAATAATAAGCGCATTGGGATTGGGTTCACATGTTGAAGCTATTATAAAAAGCTTGTCAATGTTAGCAACGGGAGGTCTTGAGAGAACATTTTTTCTCGGAGATATTGCATCAATAGTGTTATAACCTGTTTTCTGAACACTGATTGTAACCCGGTCACCTGCAACAGGGGTGATTTTTTCTTTTCTGAAAGCACCTTTGGCTTTACATTCAAATATTTGGTTGGCGGCCTCTACATAATAGAAGCCGCCAATACCTTTAATTATAATTCCTTCGTACTGCATTATACACCTGCATCAACTGTTTCTGTGGGATCGTTCAGCTCTTCACCCGGCTCCTCATAAAAAGGATCTTCAAATGGTTCAGTAGGATCCACAAGAGTATTAGTCTGGTCATTATAAGTGTTGGGCGGGTCAGATGTGAAGTTGACAAGGCAGGAATAATAAAGCTGACCGTCAATATAAACTTCAAACTTATCGCTTACACCAAAGCCTGTAACATCAACATAATAGTTTGTTCCGCTCATAAGAAGGTTATCTTCTGTTTTTACAAGTTCATTATTTAATCTGATTTCAAGTTTTCTTGAATCCCATGTTCCGGGAAGTCTGAACTTCACGGTGAATGTTACGCTGGGGTCAGGACCTTGGCTTACATAAACAACAACCTCTGTGCCTTCGGAAACTTTTGTATCATCAGATATACTCTGAGACACTACAATACCAACCGGAATTTTTTCATCAAAAACCTTTTCGACTTTAACGTCAAGATTCAGAGATGAAAGCAACTTTTTAGCATCAGCTTCAGTAAGACCTGTAGCATCTTTAACAGTTACATACTCAATCTCTTCGCCTTCATAAGCGTTATACTCAACTGTGATAACATCGCCTGTTGTAGCCATAGTTCCTGATGAAGGTGAAACTTTAACAACAATACCGGGGTCGATACCTGCGAGTTCAACCTTTCTCGGTTTGACACTGAAGCCGAGAGCCTCAAGCTGTGAAACAACATAAGCATAATCGTTACCGACAAGATTGTCAGGAACGGTTACCTGCTCACTGCTGACAGCAATTGTAAGCTGAATCACTGTTTTATCAGCATCGATTTTAGACCCTGCTTCAGGAGTCTGAGATATAACAGTGCCCGGAGTCTGTGAATCATCATTTGTGACAATAGGCTCGGCAAAATTGAAGTTATCATAAACACCGTCAATTTCATCGTAATAATTCATTCCGACAAATTTGGGAACCTCTGTTTTGCTGAACAAGCCCATATCTACCCAGCCGAAATGCACGGCAGCCACACTTAAGGCAGCTATGCCGACAATCAGAGCTGCGATAATTCCGATAAGAACAGGAATGGTTCTGTTTTTAACCACCTCTTCGGTTTCGTTATCTTCTTCTGCAACTTTTACGGATGCTTTTGAAACAGTAGCTTTTTTAATTGACTTAGTAGGCTCTGTATCAACAAAAAATGAATAATTGAAACGGATTGAGGGATTGCGCTTGAACTCTTCAAGGTCAAGTATCATTTCAGCAGCTGACTGATAGCGCTCGTTGACATTCTTTTTCATCGCCCTCATTATTATCTGCTCAAGGCCGACGGGAATATCGGGGTTAACCTTGGTCGGAAGCTCAGGGTCATTCTGAAGCTGCATAATCGCAACAGAAACGGAACTGTCAGCCACAAAAGGAAGTTTGCCTGTAAGCATCTCATAAAACATAACGCCGACAGAATAGAGGTCAGCTCTGTCATCAGTGACATCTCCCCTTGCCTGTTCGGGGCTGATATAATGAACAGAACCGATAGCCGAGTCAGACAAAGTGCGTGTTTCACTTCTGCTGAAACGGGCAATACCAAAATCGGTAACACGGATTGTTCCGTTTTCAAGGAGCATTATATTCTGAGGTTTTATGTCTCGGTGAACAACGCCTTTATCATGAGCGTGTTGTAAAGCACGGAGAATCTGCATAACAAAATATACAGCCTCTTTCTGATTGATAACTTCCTGCTGCTCGATATATTCTTTAAGAGTGATGCCTTCAACATATTCCATAACTATGTATTGAAGTTTATCACCATAGCTCACATCAAAAACTCTTACAATATTGGGGTGTGAAAGAACAGCAATAGCTTTTGATTCATTTTTAAAGCGACGACGGAATTCTTCGTTAGCAAGATATTCTTCTTTAAGAACCTTTACAGCAACAATGCGGTCATCAATAATATCATAAGCCTTATAAACAACAGCCATGCCACCGACGCCAATAATTTCACGGATTTCGTAACGGCCGTCAAGTCGTTTACCTACATAACTTTCCATAAATTACACCTCGCTTAGTTTGAAAGAGCAACAACCGTAATGTTGTCACCGCCGCCGTTTTCGTTAGCAGCTCTGACCAGGTTATCGGCAATTTCATATCTGTCACTTTCTTTAGAGATCGAGCAGATATCAGCCTCACTTACGAAGTTGGTAAGACCGTCTGTGCAGATAAGAACAACATCGTTGTCTTTGCTCATTTCTTCACGGAAAAAGTCTGCTCTGATTTCATCCTCTATACCGAGAGCTCTTGTGATAATATTCTTTTTAGGATGATATCTTGCCTCTTCCTTGGTGATTTCGCCGTTATCAATCATATTCTGAACAACTGAATGGTCGGTTGTCACCTGAAAGAGTGAATCGGATAATATATACGCTCTGCTGTCACCCACACTTGCAACATAAACAATGTCAACATTTATTATAACAGCAACAACAGTTGTGCCCATACCTGAAAGAGCTTCATTCTTTTTAGAAGCGTCAAAAACTATAGCATTGGCACTTTCAATAGCCGATATCAAAAGATTTTTTATTGAACTGTCACTCATACCTGCGTGATAACAGGTAGCAATTTTTTCTGAAATAACCTTTACGGCAGTTGCGCTGGCGACGTTACCACCTGAGGCTCCGCCCATACCGTCACACACAACTGCCCATGCCACATTACCGGGAAGTTCGCCTGCGGCATAAGAATCCTGATTATTGGCACGGACTATTCCTTTATCACTTTTAGCAGATATTTTCATATTACTCCCCCTTGATTGATGGAGATTGTTTTTCACGCCGACTGCGAAGCTGACCGCAGGAAGCATCTATATCTGAACCAAGGCTTCTTCTCACAGTGACATTCACACCTTGGGAACTGAGAATGTCACAGAATGATCTGAGTGATTTTTCTCCGCTTCTTTTATGGGAGCTTTCATCTATTTCATTAGCGGGAATCAGATTGACATGACACAGCATACCTTTAACAAGGTTTGCTAATTTTTTTGCACACTCAGGGGTATCATTCAATCCCGCTATCATTGCGTATTCAAAAGAAATTCTTCTTGAAGTTTTTTTGGTGTAAAGTCTGCACACTTTCATAAGCTCGTCTAACGGATATTTTTTGTTGACGGGCATAATCTTTGAGCGCAGCTCATTTTCGGGAGCGTGAAGAGAAACAGACAGAGTAATCTGCAGGTTCTTTTCCATAAGCTCATACATACGGGGAACAATTCCGCAGGTTGAAAGAGATATATTTCTCATACCGAGGTTAAGACCTTTGTCGTCCCCTGCCAGCTCAAGAAAGCGCATGGCATTATCAAAATTATCAAGAGGCTCACCCATACCCATAATAACCACGTGGGAAACTCTGATATTCATATCCCGCTGGGCAGCGTGAATCTGACCTATCATTTCACCGGCTGTAAGGTTGCGCACACAACCGCTTTTGGTGGAAGCGCAAAACATACAACCCATTTTGCACCCGACCTGCGATGATATGCATAAGGTGTAGCCGTATTTATATTTCATTAAAACAGATTCAATAAACTCACCGTCATGAAGACGGAAAAGATATTTGACGGTGCCGTCAATTTCTGAAACACGTTTTAATTCGATTTCACAACAATTAAGAGGATATTTTTTACTAAGAGCCTGACGCAAATCTTTAGATATATTGGTCATCTCATCATAACTTGAAACCCCAACCTTCTGAAGCCATGAATAAAGCTGATCAGCTCTGAATTTAGGCAAATTCATCTCAGCGCAAAGCTGACGGATTTCGTCATTATTCATTGATTTTATGTCGGTAATATTGCTCAATAATCTATCCTCCTGCGAATAGCTGAAACAAAGAAGCCGTCACTTGAATGAAGATGAGGCATCAATGTAAGAAAGTCGGTGTCTTCCCGGTGTCTTGGAATTTCAGGAAGCACCCTGACAGACTCAAAATCACGGTTTTCTTTAAGAAAACGGGTAATAATTTCTTCATTTTCTGCAGGGTTCAGAGAGCAGGTAGAATACACCAAAACCCCGCCTTTTTTAAGATAAGCTGCAGACACTTTCAATATAGAATACTGTATTTCAGGCAATTTGTCAACCTCAGCGCAATCTTTGAAGCGGATTTCGGGCTTCCTTCGGATGACTCCGAGACCTGAACAAGGCACATCGCAAAGAATTTTATCAGCTGACGGAAAAGTCGGATTATGTAAACTTCCGTCATTTTTGACAGGTTCAATAATTTCAATTCCGAGACGGTCTGCACCGTTTTTTATAAGATTAAGTCTGCCCTCATAAATATCACAGGCAATAATTCTGCCTTCATTTTTCATATACTGAGCTGTGGTGAACGCCTTGCCACCGGGAGCAGAGCAGATATCAATAACTGTTTCACCTGCTTTTGCTCCGAGAGCTTTACAGCAAAGCTGCGAGGCAGTGTCCTGCACATGAAAAAGACCGTCATCATAAGCCTTAAGATTTTTAAGGCTGCCTGCTTTATGAAGAATAACGGCATTTTCATCAAAATCAGCTTCACGGCAATCTACACCCTGAGCTGACAGCTGTGTCAGAAGCTCCTCACGGGTATTTTTTAATGTATTGACTCTGAGAACCGTTTCAGCGCCACCCAGAGAAGCTTTTGCTATTTCAACAGCATTCTCTTCACCGTAAGCATCTTTCCATAATTTTATAAGCCATTTAGGGCAGGAATATTTTATCGAATAATAATAAAGACCTTTTTTGTCGGGAAGAACTAATCCGTTTGTGTCAATCTTGCGAAGAACGGCATTGACAAGCCCGGAAGCAAAAGAGCAACCGTTGTTTTTTACAAGTCTGACACTTTCATTGACGGCTGCCGATGAGGGAATTTTATCCATAAACAATAACTGATAAGCTCCCATTCTCAAAGCTGTAAGCACCTGAGCCTTAAGCTTTGAAACAGGTTGGGTCAGATATTGCTCAATCTGATAATCAAGAGTGATTGTTCTCTCAACAGTGCCGTAAACCAAGGCAGCAACAAAAGCCTTATCAACCCCGTTAAGAGACTGAGACTCAAGCTCACCGTCAAGAGCAAGGTTGGAATAGGCAGAGTTTTTATGAACTTTTAAAAGAATATCAAAAGCACTTTGCCTTGGTGATTTCATAATTATCTCCTACGACTTCCGCCTGTAAAGCGTAATATATAATAAAGTAAGTTGGCAACTGATGTTGCAAGAGCTGCGACATAAGTCATAGCTGCAGCTGACAGAACCTTTTTGGCACCCTGAATTTCAGAAGCATCATATAAAATTCCGTCTGATTCAATAACTTCCAGAGCTCTTTTACTTGCGTTAAACTCAACAGGAAGTGTCACAAGCTGAAAAACAGCCACAAGACCGTAAAGCCCGAGCCCTACATAAATCATCATTTCACCGATATACGCCATATTGGCAAGAGCAGCAACAAACATACCGATAAAAGCGATTAAAATGCCGTATCTTGAACCAAAATTACAAAACGGAACAAGAGCTGTGCGAAGCTTGTTGGGAGCGTAGTCCTCAGCGTGCTGCGCAGCATGACCGGCTTCATGACAAGCGATGCCTACAGCGGCAACGGATGTGCTGTTATAAACACCGTCTGAAAGTCTTATAACCTTCTCTTTAGGTGAATAATGGTCAGTAAGTTTGCCTGATACCGGCAAAATTTTTACATCGCTGATGCCGTAGTGATTTAATATCATCTGCGCTGCAGCGGCACCGGTAAGTCCTCTTGAATTTCTGATTGAAGAATATCTGCCGTATGCTTTTTTTACTTTTGACTGGGCATAAATCCCCAAAATAAATACGGGGAGCATAAACAGAAGATATGAAAAATATCCGTAACCGTAAAACATAAGATTACTCCTTATTTAAAACAATATAATTGCTTTATTCAAAGCATTCCCCTACCGGAATTGCATTTCCCCTCAAAAATTCAGCCGCAGACATAGCTTTTTTGCCCTGAGTCTGAAGTGTTATTATTTCAACACCGTTACCGTCACCGCAAGCAACAATAAGACGCTTATTACTCTGAACAATTTCACCGGCTTTACCTTTGACTGCGCCGACAAGAGTGGTTTTATGAATTTTAAAAAGCTTATCACCTATAGCTGTGGTAGCAACAGGCCAGGGTGAAAGGCCTCTGACTTTATTATGAACTTCATCGGCTGTTAAATTCCAATCAACAGGGCAAAGTTCTTTTGTCAGCATAGGTGCATAATTTGAAAGTTCATCATCCTGCTTCTCTGGAACGATCTCACCTTTTTCAATAGCATTGATTGTGTCACTCATAACCTGAGCACCCATAACGCTCAGTTTATCGTGAAGCTCTCCTGCTGTTTCGTCTTTACCGATAGGTGTTTCAGCTTTAAGCAACATATCACCGGTATCAAGACCTACGTCCATCTGCATTGATGTAACACCGCTGACACTTTCACCGTTGACAACACTCCATTGAATAGGTGCAGCGCCTCTGTATTTAGGAAGAAGCGAAGCGTGAATGTTGACACAACCGTATTTCGGAATATCAAGAATATTTTTGGGAAGGATCTGACCGTATGCCACAACAATAATGATATCAGGGTTTATTTCACTCAGAACATCAAAAGCATCACTTGTGCGAAGCTTCTGGGGTTGATAAACAGGAATATCATATTTCATCGCAGTTTCTTTTACAGGAGGCGGCATCATATGATGACCCCTTCCTTTAGGCTTATCAGGTTGAGTATAAACCGCAGCAACCTCATGGCCGTCAGATATCAGTCTTTCAAGACAGGGAACTGAAAATTCAGGAGTTCCCATAAATACAACTTTCATTATTCTACCTCTTCAGGATCTAACATTCTTACAACATTATCAATATAGAGTGTTCCGTCAAGGTGATCAAGCTCGTGGCAGAAACAACGGGCTTTAAGGTCCTCACCTTTATAAACAACCCACTTACCTTCACGATTCTGGGCTTTTACAATAACCCACTTGGGACGGCGTGTAATACCATACTCACCGGGAACAGAAAGGCAGCCCTCGGCCTCTTCCTGAATTTCTTCGCTCTTTTCGGTAATCTGAGGGTTAACAAGCTCGATATAGCCGTCACCAACATCAATAACAACAACTCTTTTAAGAACACCCACCTGAGGAGCAGCGAGACCTGCACCCTCGGCTTTATAAAGAGTATCTTTCATATCATCAAGAAGATCCCATAAACGTTTATCAAACACCTCAACCTTACGGCTGACTTTACGAAGAACAGGGTCTTCTTTAGTTACAATCTTTCTTAATGCCATAATTATCTCCTCCTCTGTTAAATAAGAGTCTGTGAATTCATATCAATATAAACAGTCACATCACTGAAAGAATTTTTCTTTGAAAAAGCAGTAAGTAAATCCCCCAGATCCTTTCTGAAGCGAGTGCTGTTTTTACATTTTAAAATTAATCTGTGTCTGTATTTGTTGCTGATTTTTGACACTCTCGCCGCCATAGGTCCGAGAGCTATAACGCTGTGAGCCGATAAAGAAGATTTCATAAGCTCAAAAAAGCTTTGTGAAGCTGCCTTAACTTTAGCCTCATCTGTTCCGACAAAGCCGATAAGACATAAATCGCAGAAAGGCGGATAAATCAGCATTTTTCTCATTTCAATTTCTTCATTATAAAAACTGTCATAATCCTGCTCGGCAGCAAGACGGATAACCTCATTTTCAGGGTTGATTGTCTGAATTATGGCAGTGCCTTCATACTGACCTCTTCCCGAGCGACCGACAACCTGAGTTATCAGGTCAAAAGTACGCTCCTGTGAACGGAAATCGTCACTGAAAAGCTGACTGTCAGCAGAAATTACACCCACAAGGGTTACTTTTTCAAAATCAAGGCCTTTTGCTACCATCTGTGTTCCGAGCATTATATCATACTCGTGATCGGCAAAAGCCTTGAGCTTTTCTTCATGAGAAAAGCGGGTCATTGTGGTGTCGGCATCCATTCTTAACACCCGTGCCTGAGGGAAGAGATTTTCAATCTCCTCCTGAATTTTCTGAGTGCCGAAACCTGAATATCTCATATCGTTGCTGCCGCAGCTTGCGCATTTAGTGGTGAACGGCACAGAATATCCGCAATAATGACACATAAGACGACCGTTGGCATGGTGATATGTCATTGAAATGCTGCACGACGGACAAGTAACAACTTCGCCGCAGCTTTTACAAGCAACGAAAGTATTGAAGCCCCTTCTGTTCATAAGAAGGATTGACTGTTTTTTGTTTTCGAGATTTTGTCTTAATGCATCAGCTAAATCACGGCTGATACCAACAGAATCGTCAAGACCGTTGAGAAGCATATCAACAATTTTAACCTTTGGTAATCTGGCTTGTGAATAACGCTTTGAAAGGCAATTCAGCTGATATTTTCCGCTTTTGGCAAGAGCATAAGTCTCAACAGACGGAGTCGCTGAAGCGAGAACAAGAACTGCATTATTTTTAGCGCATCTGAAACGGGCAGCATCCTTAGCGTTATAACGCGGAGTCTGCTCTGATTTGTAGGTATGCTCCTGCTCCTCATCAACAATAATAAGACCTATATTTTCTACCGGGGCAAAGACGGCACTACGGGTGCCTATCACTATTTTGGCTTCTTTATTTTTTACCCTTTTCCATTCGTCAGCTCTCTGACCGACAGACAACGCTGAGTGAAAAACAGCAATCTCTTTGCCGTATCGTTTATGAAAAAGATTGAGAGTCTGAGGGGTAAGTGAAATTTCAGGAACCATAACAATAACAGTTTTTCCCAGAGAAATTATCTCATCAATCAGACGCAGGTACACGCTTGTTTTACCTGAGCCGGTTACACCGAAAAGCAGCGATACGCCTCCGTTGCCCTGATTGTAAAGAGAGAGAATATTGTTATATGCTTTATTCTGTTCGTCAGTTAAGATAATATCAACAGGCGCCTGAGGAGAATCAATATCTTCATAAGGATTTCTGCTGATTTCATTATCAAAAAAGCTTACAAAACCTTTACGCTCGAGAGCTGACACCACAGCCGGAGTAAAGCCCGTAAAATAACAGATTTCTTTTATTGATGCCGTACCGACATCCTCTAAAAGAGAGAGAACCTGCTTTTGTTTGGCTGAAATTTTAACTTCACCTTCAAGAGCTTTTTCGCCCTCATCTGTCAGGCGCACCATACGGATTGTTTTATCACCAAGACGGCGTACAGCCTCATTATTGGTGCACAGCCAACCTTTTTTATACATTCTCTCAAGAATAGAGCTGTCATTTTTGTAGCCGTATTTTGAAAGAATTTTTGCGCCCTCTTTGTATTCATTTGACTTTTTCAAAAATGAATAAATCTGCATTTCATCATCAGTCATAGATGATGTGTCTGCATCAGGTACAGCTGTATATGTAACAACTGTTTTGTGGGTTACGCCAACAGGTAAAACTGCTCTGAAAGCCTCAAATAAGGTGCAGAAGGTTCTGTCTTTAAGCCATTTTATCAGCTCAAGCATTTCGCTGTTGACAAGCGGGGTCTCATCAATAAGCTTTGAAACTGACTTAAGCCCTTTTGAAGAATCAACTTCAAAAATGTCTGAAATAAAGCCCTGGCGACCTTTATTACCTGCCCCGAAAGGCACCATAACCCTGCAGCCGGGGGCAGCTTTAGCTGCTATTTCATCAGGAAGCAGGTATGTATAAAGAATATCAAAATGATACGCCGTGTTTTCAACGGCAACCTTAACAGCCGTCTTTGACAACATACCTCACCTCCGTCAGTTATTTTGATAAATCAGATGTTGCGGATTTCTTCAGGCTCTACAATTTCGTATTCGCCTTTTACAATTTCATCAATTGCAATGCTTACAGGTTTCTCTGTGAGGATAATTTTATTAACCTCAGCCTCCTGAGAAATCTCTCTTGCTCTTTTAGCTGTTGCTCTTACAAGTGAGTAACGGCTGATATGGCCTGAAAGAACTTCTTTCAGATCGGGGTTGAATTTTAAATCTCTGTCTTGTGTAAACATAATTATATCTCCTTTAAAATAATTTATTTTTTTAATTGCAGAGCCCGGATTACAGCAGTAAGATCATCCACTGCATCTTCAAGCCTGTCATTTATAATGTGATAATCATAATTTTTGCTGTAAGCAAGTTCATCCCTTGCAATATTAAGTCGGCGTCTGATGTCTTCTTCAGTTTCGGTGCCTCTGTTACGAAGACGCTTTTCTAAAATTTCAAGACTCGGAGGCACAATAAACGCTCCCACTGACTCGGGATAAAGATTTTTAATCTGTTCAGCACCCTGAACCTCGATTTTTAAAATAACAATATCACCGTTCTGAATATGTTCATCAACCAGAACTTTTGGGGTGCCGTAATAATTTACGCCATATTTTGCAAACTCGAGAAAGAAATTTTCACTCACAAGCTTTTCAAACTCATCAACACTGACAAACTTATAATCAACACCGTCAACCTCACCGTCACGAGGGGCACGGGTTGTGTATGAAACAGATTTCCATACTCCGTTCATATTCTTTTTAAGAAACTCTATGAGCACTGAATCTTTACCTGCACCGGCAGGGCCTGAAAACACCAATAATACACCATCAGCCATTGTCAGATGCCTCCCCTACAAGCTCACCGACACGGTTAGCAAGAGTTTCTGTCTGAAGATAAGACAATATAATCTGGTCACAATCTGTGATAACAACAGCTCTTGTTTTTCTTCCGTGGGTTGCATCAATAAGTTTACCTTTTTCTCTGTAATCCTGGATCAAGCGCTTAATGGGCGCTGAATCAGGGTTGACTATTGCAGTCATTCTTTCAGCATTAAACATACTGCCGAAACCAATATTAACAAGTTTCATATCTGCCATCCTATTCTATATTCTGAACCTGTTCACGAATTTTTTCTATTTCAGACTTAATATCAATAACTCGTCTTGCAATTTCAACATCCTGAGCTTTTGAACCGATAGTGTTAGCTTCACGGTTCATTTCCTGAACGAGAAAATCCATTTTTCTGCCGATAGCTTCCTGACTTACAAGGAAAGTGCGAAGCTGATCGATATGCGAACGGAGTCTGACAGTTTCTTCAGCAACGGCAATTTTGTCAGCGTATATTGCAGCCTCAGTAAGAAGTCGCTGCTCCTCAACATGAGCATCACCAAGAACATCTCTCATTCTTGCAAGGAGCTTGTCGTTATATTCTTTAACAGTTTCGGGAGAACGCTTTTCAATAAAGCTGACACATTCAAGAATATAATCAGCTCTTGAAGCGATGTCATTCATCATTTTTTCACCTTCAACGGTTCTCATATCAATAAAATTGTCAACAGCTTCCTGAGCTGTGTCTCTTACGGCTGACCAGATTTTTTCTTCGTCAGCCTCTTCACGGCGGACAAGAAGCACATCCTGAAATCTTCCTAAAGAAGAAGCGTTGATACAGTTATCAATTCTGTAACGGTCTGCAAGCTCATTGAAAGCCTCTACATATCCTTTAGCAAGAGAGTGATTGACCTCAACAACCACATTGTCATCTTCGAGATTTTCAACCTGAATATAACACTCAATCTTACCTCTGGCTACTCTTGACTGAACATAAGATTTCATCTTTTCGTCAAGGAAACCGTAAATTCTCGGATATCTTGATGAAAACTCAAAATATCTGTGATTTACACTTTTTATTTCAACGGTCACATTAAGAGAGTCAATATTTTTATTGGCTCTGCCGTAACCGGTCATACTCTTTATCATTTTTAAAATGCTCCTTTTTATTTAATGCTTACAGCAGTGACCTGTCAACAAAAACGGAATTTCACCCGTAAGCCTGTCCTCTTTCAATTCAAAGCCCAGAAGCTTAGCCACATCAACGCCCTCATCAGCAGAATAATACGCTATATAAGCGTTTCTGTTAGCTGCATAGTTAAGTGCGCTTCTGATAAGGCCTTCCTGGGTTTCAGGGTCTTTATCATCAACAGAAACTTCAATAATTTCTACAGTGTATCCATTGAGATAAAAAGCTGAAAAACCACACTCGACACCATTATCATCATAAGCTATATAGCCGAGAGCTCTGTTATTGTCAATATATTTTTCACCAAGGTCTTTGTTGGTTTTAGGTTTAAAAGTCAACATAGCTTATCCTCACTTCTTGGCAGTTTTCATACCGGATGAAACCATAAGCTTATGAACCTCATCCTCTGTAAGATTGCGCCACTTACCTTGTTGAAGCATACCGAGCTTAATTGAGCCGATAGCTGTTCTTTTAAGTCTTGCCACTTCAAGGCCCACAGCTTCGCACATTTTACGAATCTGTCTGTTACGGCCTTCGTGAAGCACCATTTCAAGCACAACCCTGCCCTCTTCTTTCTGAATGATTCTTGCATCAACAGGGGCTGTCATTCTGCCTTCAATCTCCATACCTGTGCTGAATTTAACAAGCATATCTTCAGTCACCTGAGGTCTGACAGTAACACGGTATGTTTTAGGAACATGCTTTGAAGGATGAGTCATGGCATTGGCAAACGCTCCGTCATTTGTTAAAAGAAGCATTCCTTCAGAGTCCTTGTCCAATCTGCCGACAGGGTAAACTCTTGCCCCGACATCTTCAACAAGCTGAGCGACACATTTTCTGCCACGCTCATCTTCCATAGTTGTTATAAAACCTCTTGGTTTATGAAGCATTACATAATATAATTTTTTTGAAAAGACAATCTTTTTACCGTTAACGGTAACTGTGTCTTTTTTGGGATTGATTTTATCCCCGAGCTGTGCCGGTCTTCCGTTGACTTTTACTTTTCCGTTAAGGATAAGCTCTTCAGCCTTACGGCGTGAAGCAACGGCGCACTGCGAGAGGAATTTCTGAAGCCTGATTCTACCATCAGTCATTGGAATTTCTCCTTAATATATAATTTTATTTTTGTAAAAAGCGATTGCTTTTGTATGATTGGTTTATTTTGTTTAAGTTTAACATCTTCCCCTGCCGTAACCGGAGAAGACGCGATAACCTTATCACCACGAATCCACTGAACACGACCAATTATCTCACCCTTTGTGACAGGGGCATAAATAAACTCCGGTGACATAAACACACAACGCACAGAATCTGTTGAGCCGACAATCTTGCCGCCGTGACAAACAGCTGATACACTGTCACTTTCGCCGCCGACAACATTTATATTGACGTTGTTGGTGTTAAAAACAGCATCTGTACTTTTTACAACAGAAAAGCCGTAATCAAGCAGCTTTTTGTGATCCTGCCAATCGTCAGGCGCATTAAGAGTCACAGCCACAAGGGTAACACCTTCACGGGAAGCGCAGGAAACAAGACACCGACCGCTTTTTTGAGTAAAGCCTGTTTTAATACCAATTGCTCCGTCATAGTCTGAAAGCAATTTATTATGGTTTGTCAGAGTTCTGGGATAAGGGGGATTGCCGTATTTTATAACTGCACTTTTTTGTGAACACACCGAAAGAAAAACGGTGTTTTTAACAGCTTCACACCCCAGCAACGCCATATCATAAGCCGTAGAATAATGCCCTTGAGCATCAAGCCCCGAAGGAGTTACAAAATTAGTATTGTTCATACCAATCTCTTTTGCCCTCTTATTCATCAAAGAGGCAAAATTTTCAACACTTCCCCCAAGGGCAAGAGCTGTCACATTGGCAGCATCGTTGCCTGATTGAAGAAGCATACCGTAAACCAGACCCTCGAGGGTAACTGTGTCACCGTCTGACAGACCCATCGAAGTGCCTTCAACATTAAGCATTGAAGACGCAACTTTGATTTCACGCCACGGAGTATATTGCTCAATAGCGAGAAGTGATGTCATAATTTTGGTGGTACTTGCCATAGAACGCTTTTTATCAGCGTTTTTGGAAAGCAGTAATTCCCCTGTCTGCACACACATTAATGCTGCACACTCAGCGCTGAGGTCATAGGTTTCAAGAGCAGCTGAGTCAAAGCTGATAAAACCCGCTACCACGATAAAAACTGATATAAATGATAATAATCTTTTCATCCCGTCATCACCCGTACATTATATGCACAGGCTGACAGAAAAATCAGTTGTTTTGTTCAAAAACAGAGTTATCTTCAACAACTTCAGCAGGAGCGTCTTTTTTGCCCTTAAGTTTATCAACAACTTCTGTAAGCTTGTCCACAAGGTCAGGAATCATACCGACAACTCTTTCAACTGAAGCATCGGGACCTTCTGAAATATATTTAACTGAAACATTACCGTTATTGATAACAAGAAAAGCTACAGGAGTAAGAGTAACACCTGCTCCGCCGCCGCCACCGAAAAGATCTTTTGATGATTTTGTCGGGAAGTCTGTTCCGCCTGAAGCGAAACCGTAAGTCACCTTAGAAACAGGGATAACCTTGATTCCGTTACCTGCATCAATAGGATCACCGATGATAGTACGGGAATCAACCATATCTTTGATTTTTTCAATTGTTGTTCCAAGGATACCTGCTGCTGACTGTTCTTTCATTGTATAGTTCCACCTTTCTTAGCTGAAGACTCTGCTTCAGCGGTTAATTGGTTATTATTATCGGTTTCTGAAGAAACCGTGTTATCTGTAGCTGTCGCTTTAGGTTGGTTTTTAGCGTTTGAAATAAACACTTTTATAATCTCAACCGCAAGTCTGATACCCATCACTATAGCTGCACACAGCATTTTTGACGGTATAAGCGCAAGATGAAGTGAAAATGCGCCCTGAGTCTTTCCGCCTAAAAAATCGGGCTGAACTTTAACTGAGCAATTTTTTGAGTGAACGACACTTAAAATATAGCCCATAGCGGGATACACCTTGCTGCACATCTTACCGTATTTTATTGCAGCATCGGCACTGTTACCACCACCGACATTTATACGCAACCACAGACGGCGGATGTAAAAGCTCTTTCCGATTCCTTTAAGACCTGAGCCAAGCTTTTTGGCTATATCTGAAATAAGCTCAAGAATACCTGTGACACCCTGATTGTTATAAAAAGTTTTGATAAAGTTCTCTTTAGGTTCAGCCGGAGTTGCAGACTCATCAGCCGGAGTGTCTTGTTGCGGCTTTTCTTTTTTGGGCTTTTTTTCTTTTTTGGGCTTTTTCTTTTTTTTATCTGCAGGGGGATAAATGTAAATCTTTATAAAAAGCCAACGGACTGCAAGAATAAAGCTATCTTTATATTCAGCGTAAATATTGACCGGTAAGGACAGCAATATAACTATAAATAAAATTATGCCGAGAATTATGTATAAAGCTGACATCTATTCACCTCCTGATAAAATCTTAAAATTATTTATTTTCTGTTGCATTCTCCCCTGCCAAATCAAGAGAGAGCTGATCGGGAATCTCCTGCTTTTCGGGCAAATCCTCGTGCTCGGGCAGGTCAGGAAGCTCCTCAAGTGATGTTACACTAAAACATTTAAGGAACTCTGCAGTAGTGCCGTAAAGAAGCGGTCTGCCCGGCAAGTCAAGTCGCCCTTTCTCTTCAACAAGACCTTTCTGACAAAGGGTTGAAATAACGCCTGAGCAATCAACACCTCTCACCTGCTCTATAAAAGACTTGGTGACAGGCTGATTGTATGCCACAACAGCAAGAACCTCAAAAGCTGCTGTTGAAAGCGGTGAATTCTTTTTGATTTCAAGAACTGCTCTGATCTTTTCACTGTATTGAGAACGGGTACAAAGCTGAAAGTAATTATCCATTCTTATAAGACAGATTCCGCTTCCTCTTTCGTCAAGAGTTGCGCCAAGATTCATAAGCAGATTTTCTGCATATTCAGGCTCAATTTCAAGAGCCTCGGCTATGCGTTCATATTCAATAGGCTCACCTGAAGCGAAAAGTATCGCCTCAACGGCTGCCTGCATTTCATCAACCTTCAAAATAATCCTCTCCCATTTCGTAGTCGGGGTCTTCGGCAATCATTTCAATTTCCATCTCGTTGCCCTCGCCCATAACGGCAATTTTTTTGTCTTTTGTCAATGACAGCAACGCAAGGAAGGTCGCAACCATTTCAGAACGGGAATCTGCCGTTTCAAAAAACTCTGTGAATTTTTGTTTTTTCTTTTTAAAAAGTCGGGTCATTATATATTTGACTCTTGCTGCGATAGGCACAATTTTATGAGCAACGATACCGGAAAACGCCTCTATCGGTGGAGGAAGATTTCTCTTGCCCCTGCCAACAGCTGACAGATAAGCTCTGAACAGCTCTAACGGCTCGTGAAGTCTTTTGTATTTCATATCAGGCGGAATTTTCTGAGGAGACCTTGAAATATGCTCCAGGTCCACCTGTTCACTAAGCTTTTTAGCCATAATCTGACAATCACGATATTCTGACAATTCACCCTGAAGCTCCTCTTTAAGAGCCTGAGCCTCCTCTTCGTGAACGGGAAGCAGCGACACGGTTTTGATATAGACCAATCTTGCTGCCATTTCAATAAATTCACTTGCAACACCCATATCAGCCTCTTGCATAAGACGGACATATTCAAGGTATTGCTCCACAAGCTGAAGAATCGGAATATCATTTATGTCAATTTTATGTTTGCTGATAAGGTGAAGAAGCAGATCCATAGGACCCTCAAACACCTCTAATTTGTATGATAAAGTTTCCATAAAAAACTCCGTTTAAAAAATTGCATGAGCGATATTGCTGAATAACTGTGAGACGAGACTTGTCATAAATGAAAGCGGTGTTGATAACACACCAAACAATATCAGCGCCATAACAACAAGAATGAGATAACGCTCATACTTCATAATTTTAATATAGATTCGTGTAGGAAGAACAGCCGTAAGCACTCTTGAACCGTCAAGAGGCGGAATGGGAATAAGATTAAACACGGCAAGATTTATATTGATTAAGGCGCAATACATAAAGAAAATATAAAGAGCAACCATCACTTTGTTATCAGTATTTAACTTTTCGCTGATAAACACATAGATAAGAGTGCTGAAAAATGCCATAATCAGATTTGAAACAGGACCTGCAAGAGCGATAATCGCACCTGCGAGTTTTTTGTTTTTCATTTTTACCCTTCCGAGATTAACCGGAACAGGTTTGGCGTAACCGAAACCTACAAGCAAAATCATAACAGCACCGATAAGGTCTATATGAGCAAAGGGTGACAGCGTAAGCCTACCCTGGTTATTTGCGGTTTCATCACCCATTTTATAAGCAACCCAACCGTGAGCAAACTCATGGATAGGCAACACGCAGAACACTACAAATGCGCTGACACAAAGACCTATAATTATATCGACTGCGTCACCGCCCATTATTAAATCCAATAACATAAAATCACCTGTTTTTAATAGCTGTAACAACTCTCTGAATACCGCTTAAATCGTTGATTGTGTCAGTTACACCACCGGCAAGGAAGAAAAGCTGCGAAACATCTTCAGCCTGAGCTTCGCCACATTCAACAGCCATCATATTGCCTTTAGCCAGACGGCAAAGCCAGTTTTCAGCGAGAATTTTATAAAAGTCAAGACCGTCAGTTCCGCCATCGAGAGCCATTGAGGGTTCACGCTGAACCTCTTTCTGAAGAGCAGGAAGCTCCTCAGTTTTTATATAAGGCGGATTTGAAAGAATCAGATCAGGAATAATCCCCTGTAAAAGCTTTTTATCAGCAATATCGCCGCTGACAATCTCAACATTTCTGACTTTATTGAGCTTGACATTCTTTTTAAGATAGCTCAGAGCCTCCGGAGATTTTTCAACAGCATAAACCTTTGCTTTAGGGAACAACTTCGCTACGCTTACGGCAATACACCCTGAGCCTGAACATAAATCAAAAACTACAGGTGCTTTTTTGTCACGAAGCGTATTTTTTGCAAAATCCACAAGAAGCTCAGTTTCAGGTCTGGGAATAAGCACACCCTCACCGACAGTAAAGGGATATCCCATAAATTCCCACTCACCGAGAATATACTGAAGCGGCTCACCCGCCAGACGCCTTCTGATAAGTGATAAAAATTCAACCTCTGTTTTTTTGTTTACTTCTTTGTCTTTCTTCAAAGCAAACTGAGTTGAATTTATACCGAGAGCCTTTTCAATAAGCCAACGGGCGTCAAAAAATGCATTTTCAACCAAAGCGTAATCAAGCATCTCTGCCCCTTGTCTGTAAAGGTCATTAACTGTCATTATTCATCACCTAATTCAACGGGAATGATAACCTCTTCTTCAGGTTCTTCAATACCGAGACATTTTTTGGTAGCGGCAATCGCAACCTCAATAATATCATCAGTAGGTTCTTTGGTTGTGATTCTCTGCATCCACAAACCGGGAGCAGATGTGATTTTAACAAAAAGATTATCGTGAGCTCCTGCATATTTCAAAACTTCATAACCGATGCTCAGAAGCGCAGGAAGAAGAAGAATTTTAACTGCCATCCAGACAAGTCTTGACTCACGAAGACCGGGGAAAAGAATAGCAACAAGGCTTGTAACCACAATGCTTATAAGAATAACAAGGAAAATAAAGCTTGTTCCGCATCTCGGATGGAAGCGTGTTTGTTTTTTAATGTTTTCAACGGTAAGTTCAAGACCGTTTTCATAGCAAAAAATTGATTTGTGCTCAGCACCATGATACATAAACATTCTGCGGATATCTTTCATAAAGCTGACAGCATACATATAAGCCACAAAAAGAACGCCTCTGATAATGCCTTCAATAAGAGGTTTGAACTTTGTGATATCTGTATCAAAAAGTGAACCGATTCCGTCAGCAACAAGACTGGGAAGATAAACAAAAAGTAAAAATGCAAGACCAAAACCGAGAATAGCAGAGATAACACCGATAACTGCCATCATTTTAGGTCCGAAGTGATCGGTGAGCCATTTATCAAGCTTTGACATATCTTCTTCATTTCCGTCTTCAAGCTCCATAGAGGTTTTTTCTGCAGACTCCATAATAGCTTTGTAAGAAAAAATCATCTGATCAATAAAATTTATAGGACCTCTGATAAAAGGAATTTTTGCTATTTTAAATTTATCTTTAAGCATCTTCTGCTCTTTAAGCTGGGTTTCAATTGAACCGTCAGGCAATCTTAAAGACATACCTACACCTTCGGGACCTATCATCATTATGCCTTCCATCAGCGCAGAGCCGCCGATTGAATATTTTTTATTATCTGTTGACATCATTCATCCTCCTGTGATTTTTTTTCGTTTTCAGCTGCAATTGCCGCCTCAATATCCCATTCCTCACCAATTTCTACATGGTCAATATCAAATGAAATTGTAACGGTTGTTCCCTCGCCTAAAACGCTGTCGATATCAAGAGTTCCGTTATGAAGCTTCACTATCTCGTCAGCTACGGCAAGACC